>CAISRK010000151.1 GCA_903887815.1 uncultured Bacteroidales bacterium
TGATTGCAACCGATGCCGATGTGGATGGTATGCACATCCGCCTTCTGCTGCTAACCTTCTTCCTGCAGTTTTTCCCCGACCTGGTAAAATCAGGCCATGTGTATATATTGCAGACGCCGCTTTTCAGGGTGCGTAATAAGAAAAAGACAAACTATTGTTATTCCGAACAGGAACGGCAGGATTCAGTGAAAGAGCTGGGCCCCAACCCCGAGATCACACGATTTAAAGGCCTTGGAGAGATTTCGCCCGACGAGTTCAAGCATTTTATTGGTTCCACCATGCGCCTCGACCCGGTTATTCTGAAACACCTCTCAGAAATAGATAATGTGCTTTCGTTTTATATGGGAAGCAATACTCCTGAAAGGCAGTTGTTTATTATCGATAACCTCAGGAATGAAGGAGAAATAGAGGAGAAGATACTGGAAGAGGTGGAGTAATCCGAATGTGCATCCGTGCCTGACGATGCTTACTGCTTTTTAAAATCCTGCAGCGACAATCCCGTACTTGCATGAATCGACCGTTTCATGGAATTCACTGAGCCGAAGCCGCTGCGTTCGGACAGATCCTCCATGGTTACCTGTGGTTTCTCACGAAGCACTTTCCTTGCTTGCTTGCAACTCCCGACGCATGCATTCCGTTCTTTTTCTGAATATATGCTTAACAAAGTTACCTCCAAAATCGGTTTGCTTTCCATTTAGTTTGTAGCTTTTAACAGAAGGCGTTTTCCTCACCTCCTCACCCCCCTAGTAAATTGAAAATGTCGATTAACCCTGCCTGCCATCTTCGCGCGCGTAAACAGCAGGCAGGGAATACTAAAAGTAAGAAGTAAACTTAAGTAAGCAGACCACTTTATTATTTGCCAGTTAGCGTTCGGTGTTTACATTTTGTTTTCTTACACCAGTATGAGAAGCAGGGGAGGAAAGACGGGGAGTAAAGGAGGGAAGTGAATCGAATAGTGGAAAACGGAGATCGTGCTTACAGGCCTTTGATTAAAATGTATTCGGGCGAAGTGGTGCCGTACTGTGATTTTACATAGGATTTGATGCGCTGTACCCTGTCGTTGAGTTCGGCATAGAGTGAAAGCCTGGTGGCCCGTATGCTTTTAAGCTGCTGAACTTTCTGAGCCACAGTATCGTTTAAGGTGGTCAACTGCGATGCTGTTTCCTGCAGTGAAGCCAGCTTAAGCTGTTCGCTCGACGGATCGTATTCGGGGAATTGGGTTAAAGTACTTACAATGTCGTTGAAAAACTGGGTAGCGGAACCAAAGGAGCGTTCGGACTGGCTGGCTGTATTTTCCTTTGTTTCCTTTGTAGGGTCGGTGGGGGACTTTGTGATTTTGGTTGCCCGCATTTTCTTGATTGTAGCGTTTATGGCAGCTGATTCGGTTGATTTGCGGCCATACTGCGATTCGATGGCGCCTTTGATAGGGGAGAGGAGTTTTTCGACCGAGCCCGTGTTATTCCTGAAAGCTGATAGACGCGAATCGACTGCCCGTTTGTAGTTTTCGCGCAGGCTGGTTTCGCTGGCATTGGCCTCGATAATGGTGTTCACAAATTCCGACATGGCAGGAACCGTTTCCTGCTGGCGCGGCGGATTGTAGTTGCTGAATCCTGAAATATAGCTAACAAGATCCTGTGCTTTGCGGAGCTTTGCTCCAAAACTGTTTTCGGATGTTGATGTCATGATAGGAGTAGATTAATAGAAATTGATAAATAGTAGTGAATTAAAAACAGAACGAAGATAGTGAAAATATATCGAAATTGTATAGATGTGTGATGGTTTTGTGTAATTGTTTTATGGCTATGTATAACATTTTAAACGGGTTGTATAAATATATAATGGCAATGTGTAAAAGTATGTCGGCAATGTGTAAAAGTATGATGGCAATGTGTAAAAGTATGGAGGCAGTGTGTAAAAGTATGACGGCTCGGGATACTTTTATCAGAGCTATGATACGAATGCAGGCTGTATTGTGTGAAATGACTGGGCTGTGTTGGGTTTGAATGACCCTTACCCTGAATAACGGGTTTCGCCGCGCGGATAGGGCTTTCCTGAACTAAATTGTACCGTGAGCCGAAACCTAGCGAAGCGGTCTTATAAGCCACGCGAGTTGCGAATAAACCCAGGATAGCCTTGTTTTGTTTTCTGTTTTACGGAAGGCGACGGACAACAGGGGCGGCGTACGTCATTATTTTTTGAAATACTTTTCTATTAATGACACTAATTCATCCGGTTTAATTGGTTTTGCAATATAATCATTGCATCCTGCGTCAATTGCATTTTTACGGTCACCCGAAAATATAAAAGTTGTCTGTGCAATGATAATTACTTCCTGGTTAAACTGTCGGATCTGGCGGGTAGCTTCAAGGCCGTCGATCTCGGGCATACCAATATCCATAAACACTACATCAATATCCGGATTGTTACGGCAGGTCTCAATGGCTTCGAAACCTGTTTTAACTTTTACGACATCGCTGCTAACGTGTTTCAGGAACACCGAAATTAATATTGCCGATATTTCATCGTCCTCGGCTATCAGAATTTTCAGGTTTTTTATTTTACCCGCTGACTTTGCAGTTAATTCAGCTTTTGGCCTGGAAATAGTATCAGTACTTTGCTCACTCAACGGAAGGGTAAAACTAAAAACCGATCCATTAAACTGCTCCGATTCAACCCAGATTTTCCCGCCTTGTTTTTCGACAAATTCGCTGCAAAGCAGCAAACCCAGTCCTGTGCTTTTTTCACCATCGGTGCCGGGCCGTTTTGTGTTCGCATCGATGCTGAAAATACTATTAAGCATCTTTTCGTTCATACCTATACCCGTATCTTTTACCGATACCTTCAACATATTGTTTTCAGCCGGTTTAGCAGAAATGCTTACCTGGCCTCCCTGGGGAGTAAACTTTACGGCATTGGAAATAAGGTTGCGGATTACCGTTTGAACCATATTTTTATCGGCAAGCACTTCCGGTTGATCAGGGATAGCAACACGTATTTCAATCTTCTTTTTCCTGGCTGATTCAGCAATGAGATTCAGGCTTTCAAACACGATAGCA
>CAISRK010000152.1 GCA_903887815.1 uncultured Bacteroidales bacterium
CTGATAAAGCTCCGAAAGCAATAGGTCCTTACAGCCAGGCCATGGAGTTAAACGGCATGCTGTTTATTTCGGGACAAATCCCAATTGATCCTGCAACTTCAAAACTTGTTGAAGGAGGCATCGCTGAGCAAACCGAACAGGTCATGAAAAACATAGGCGCTATACTGGCCGAAGCCGGTTACACCTATGCTGACGTCCTGAAATCGACCTGCCTGCTCAGCGATATGGATAATTTTGCAGCCATGAACGAAGTGTACGGCCGTTACTATGCCGCAAACAGCCCTGCCCGTGCCGCATACGGCGTTGTAAAACTGCCGCTTGGTGCCCTGATCGAAATTGAAACTATTGCCGGAAGATAAAATTATTACATGATTTACGATAATAACCAGTTATTTTTTCGCTGGCTGTCTCATAATGGGCTGACCTTCTATTGTAAGCCGGAAATCGTACTTCGCACCTTGTAAATCGTAAATATAAAAATACAATTACATGAAATTCAGAGCATTAATACTTGTCACGGTTTTATCTCTCTTCACCAATCTAAGCCGTGCCGGAGAAGGAATGTGGCTTCCACTGCTACTTTCGCAACTCAACGAGAAAGAAATGCGCGATATGGGAATGCGGATCAGCACCGAAGATATTTATTCAATTAACCATTCGAGCCTGAAAGATGCCATTGTCCTGTTTGGCGGCGGCTGCACCGGCGAACTGGTTTCGGACCAGGGATTGCTGCTTACAAACCACCATTGTGGCCTGGGGAATATTCAGCGCCACAGTACCCTCGAACACGATTACCTCACCACAGGATTCTGGGCACAACGTTTCGAAGAGGAATTACCCAATCCGGGCCTGAGCGTTACTTTCCTGATAAGGATGGACGACGTTTCGGCAAGGACACTTAATGGCGTTACTAATGCTATGAGCCAGAAACTGCGCGATTCAATCATTCAGGCAAACAACAAAGTAGTTATGAAAGAAGCCATTAAGGGGACACATTATAACGCCCAGGTTAAAGCTTTTTATGGCGGCAACCAGTACTATCTTTTTGTTACAGAAACCTTCACCGATGTTCGCCTTGTAGGTGCTCCGCCTTCGAACATCGGGAACTTCGGAGGTGATACCGACAACTGGATGTGGCCCAGGCATACCGGGGATTTCTCCATGTTTCGCATTTATGCAGGCAAAAATAATAAACCGGCCGAATATTCAAAGGATAATGTCCCCTACCATCCTGCCAAATCCCTAACCATTTCGCTGAAAGGAATCAAGGAAAATGATTTTACTTTCGTGTACGGGTTTCCCGGTACAACCCAGGAATACCTTCCTTCGGCCGCTTTGGATATGATCGCTTTACAGCGCAATCCTATTGCAATCAACCTGCGGCAGCAACGAATCGATATTATCGACAAGGCAATGGAAAACGACCGCCTTACACGAATTCAATATTCAGCCAAAGCGAAAGGAATAGCCAACTCGTGGAAAAAAATGATTGGTGAAAGCCGCGGCATCAAACGACTCGACGCAATTGGGAAGAAACAGGCATTCGAACACAATTTTGAACTTTGGGCCCAATCGAATCCTGATACCAGGGCAAAATATGGCTCATTATTGCCGGCCTTCAGCAAGGCTTATGCCGACTATATCCCTTTTAACAATGCATATACGTACATTTCAGAGGGATTGTTAGGTATCGAAATGGTTCGCTTCGCATACGGATACATGAACCTGGTAAAACAGTGCAACGACAAATCAAAAACCGATGCCGAAATCATAAAATTAGTCGAGCAGCTTACAACTGCAGCAAACGGGTACTATAAAAACTACAATTGCAAGATCGACCAGCAACTCTTCGAGGCTATGATGAAAACCTATACGGCTTCGTGCGAAACCGGCAAACAGGTACCCCTGGTTAAGGAAACGGACTTTAAATATAAAGGCAATATCCCGGCTTGGGCAAAAGACCTCTATAAAAAATCGATATTTGCCGATTCGGCAAAACTCTATTTGTACCTGGCTGAATTTAAACGCTCCGACGTGCGTAAAATAGAAAAAGACCCTGCATTTATACTTGCCTCTGGAATTTACACTTATGCTCAAAACACGTTTACCCCGGTTATGAGTGCCTTTAATGCATTCAACGATAGCCTGCAGCGCCTTTATATTGCTGCCCAGATGGAAATGCAACCCGATAAGCGGTTTTACCCCGATGCAAATTCAACGCTTAGGGTTTCGTACGGGAATGTAAAAAGCTACTATCCTGCCGATGCGGTTGAGTACACCTGGTTCTCGACTCTCGATGGCATTATGCAGAAGGAAAATCCCGATATTTATGATTATGTGGTGGAACCAAAACTTAAGGAACTATACAACAACCACGATTATGGAAGGTACGCTGACGCAGACAAAAGCATGCATGTTGGTTTTATTGCCAGCAACCATACTACAGGTGGTAACAGTGGCAGCCCTGTTCTGAATGCCAATGGGCAACTTATTGGAATCAATTTCGACCGTTGCTGGGAAGGCACCATGAGCGACCTGATGTATGACCCTGATCAGTGCCGGAATATCTCACTCGATATCCGCTATTGCCTGTTTATTATCGATAAGATGGCCGGAGCCAAAAGACTTATTGATGAGATGACAATTGTGCAGTAGCAAGGGCGTTTCCCTGGCTTGAAGTAACTCAGAGTACTTGTATTACACTTGCGGCGGTCCGAAACTACCGGCAGGTGAAAATACGCATCCTGTGAAATGTAAAAATCCGCCGGTTTTACAGACAACCACTTTAAGATGACTGTAAGAAGAAAGTTCAAATCTTCAACTTTCCATCCACCACCTTCAATCTTCCACCTTCTGCCATCTCCCCAATCTGCAACAAGTTTAGGTCGTAATATCCTTCAAAGCACCTTCCAGGTCAGGGAACCTGAAACGGTATCCGGCATTGAGCAAATGATCAGGTGGAGCAAACTGTCCGCCGGCAACCGCAACAGATCCTTCACCAAACAGTATATTTAGCGCAAAGTGTGGAACCGTAAAAAATGCAGGCCTTTTCAACACCTTTGAAAGCAGCCTTGTATAATTTTCATTATCAGTTACCCCGGGAGATGTAAAATTGAATACACCCGAAAGTTCTTTGTTTCCGATAATGTAATTAATTGCGTTTACTACATCATCAATATGAATCCACGAAAACCCCTGCTTACCGGAAGCTATTTTCCCTCCCAGCCCAAGTTTAAACAGTGGAAGCATTTTTACCAGGGCACCACCCTGTTTCCCCAATACAATGCCAAACCTTGTAATTATTACCCGGGTATCCTGAATTGCATTTTCAGCTTCCTTTTCCCATGCTTTGCATATTTCTCCAAGGTAATCGTTTGCAAGCTGGAAATTCGTTTCGTAATTTGAGCCTTCCTGGGAGTATATACCTACAGCTGAAGCAGAGATCAGGAGGCCGGGCTTTACTTTCATTACTTTTATTGCTTCCACGATTTTAGATGTGGTTATAACCCTGCTTTCGAAAAGGTTCTGCTTGTATACTTTGGTCCAACGGCCGATAATCGGCGCACCGGCCAGGTTTATTACCACATCTGCCCCCTCGAGCAGGGAAGTAATCTCAACAGTAGTTGTTAAACGGCTGATCCTTCCGAGGCTCCTCACTTCAGATCCTTCTGCAATAAAAAAAGTTCTCAGACTTTTTCCTATGAAGCCACCTGCTCCGGATATAGCAATAATCATAATACAATCAGTTTCTAATTAAACGTCCGAATGTCCGAATTGTTATATTGCGCATTCGGCAAGAAATATGATATTAATTTATTCCTGCTGTTAATCAATTAACAATCGAATGGATAGTTATGCAAATATTTATACCTTTGCGCCACAATTAACCTATCCGGGAATCCCCGGCCAACATGCTGACCAACTTATAATTAACTATGGATCAGAATAATGAAAAACTTTTTACCAATTTCCCTCCCGTACCGACTGAAGATTGGGAAGCTCACATAACAACAGATCTGAAAGGTGCTGATTACCAGAAAAAGCTGGTATGGAAAACAGCCGA
>CAISRK010000153.1 GCA_903887815.1 uncultured Bacteroidales bacterium
GCTCACTGTTACAGTGTTGTTATTGCTGGTTCCTCCCGATGTTATCGTACCACCGGCCGAAACAATCCAGGTATATCCTGTCATACCAGCCTGGGTGGTATAAACATTAGCCGTTGAATTCATACAGGCACTGGCAGGACCAAAAATTACAGGTACAGGAAGATCGTTCAAAGCGACAGAAAGTGACGATGATGATCCGTTTCCGCAACTGTTACTGCCATAAACTGAAATATTTCCACTGCTGGCATCAGCTGAGAAGTTTACTGTAATCGAATTTGTCCCTGAACCACTTGCAATAATTGACCCTGCCGGCAGGCTCCAGATATAGCTGCCTGCATTCGGTATAACGGGCACGGAATAAACCACGCCGGTAGCTCCTTTACAAACGCTTGCTAAACCAATAATTGTACCGGCAGATTCAGGATTTGAATTAGAAGTAAATGTCATATCAGGTCCGTAAAACGGAATGATTCCGACGTTGCCTACAGCCTGGTAATGATAAAGTGTTCCGGGTGCCAGACTGCTTACTGCTCCGCTGACTGCAGTTACGGTTGTACCTGTAACAGTTGAAGGTGTAGCTGAAATCGAACTGCCGTATGAGGTTGTTGTTCCGTATTGGAAAGATGCGGTTACACTTTGGTTATTGGCATTGATGGTTCCGTTAAGAGTTGCTGAAGTACATGTAATGTTGCTGGCAGCAACAGTAGCAACACCTGCAGGAAGGGTGAAATCGTCGGCACCAATATCGGGTGGACTATTCCTGGTGCCATAGTCAAAATCTGTTGTAATTGTTGCAATGGTTAAACCCGCATCGCTCACTGGTGTAACAGATGCCTGGTTGATGTGCAGATCCGAATTGCTGATAAAATAGGGATCGCCCGAAATGCTGTTTGCATCCTGCGAAGAAGCTGTTCGCCAGGCAGCAAGGTTTGCACAACTGGTTGCGCCATAGACAGCAAGCGGTGTACCTGTTGAATACAGGTCGTTGTAATTGCTAACCGGGCTTATGGAAGAACCTGTTCCAATGGCATATGGCTTAATTGAACCTCCGCTTCTTGAGTTATAGAAAATGTTATCCTTTACAGTAAGAGTGCCATTAGATCCCGTATAGAAGGCATAACTCCCGTTGGACCCCAAGGCCGTTCCGTTTATATTTACCGAATTGAAATAATAAGTATTTGCATTATAGCCGCCATCGAAAATTCCATAGAATCGGCATTCAGGAGCAGCCGGGCTTTGCCCAAGAGAGATCATATTATTATATACACTTGTGCTGGTTCCAAAATTACTAATTCCATAAATTACAGGCGAGCTACTTCCCGTACCAGTACCCAGCGAATAAATGTTGCTGATTTTATTGTTGCGGACAACTGCATTAGGCACATTGGAAGTTTGGATATTAATTCCAATTACAGAATAAGCAATACTGCTGGTATTCATATTCCAGATATTGCTGATGGTATTCCCTTCAATGACCGGGTTAACAAGTGAGCCACCAGAGTTAAGATGAATTCCTTCAGGTAAAAAAGCAGAACCGGTTCCGGTACTGTTTGATTTGATATCACGAACAATATTGTTTTTGATATGAACGGTTCCAGCAGTAATATACATACCTGCCGTTCTATCGTTTCCTCCTACCCAGTGGGCAATATTCCCGATAGTGTTATTCTCAATATTGATAACACCGGGACTTACACAATTTATAATCCCGTTGTCATAACCACTGCGGATGGTATCGGAAGCAAGAGCCCCTCCCCCGAAAGTATTGCCTGAAATTGTGCCCACGTTTACATCTCCGGTATTGAGGTATAGCCCATAGACAGCAGCATTCGAACTTGAACCTGTGGTGCCAAAATTAGAGAGTATATTTCCTTGTACACTGGTAGGTGATGTTGTTCCAACTGCAAGATAAATTCCGAAAACCCCTGCTGATGTGGTAATGGCTGCTCCGGTTCGGCTTGCATTGGAACCGCCGAAATTGTTCGAAGTGATTGCATGCCCGCTTCCTCCTCCAATGTAAATCCCGTAAAGCGAACTGCTCATTATGCTTGTTTCAAAAATATTGTTGCCATTTATAATACATCCGTTGCCAACATTAGCAAGGTATATTCCACCGTTGGTCCAGTTGCTGATATTGTTTCCCTGAAGGTTAAGAATATTGTTCGTACTGTTAGAATAAACTGCATTGTACGAATTGCCGGTGGTGCCAGCTGTAGCATTGCGGATTTCGTTGTTACCGATGTAAACATTGTTTGAACCTGAATTTCCGATCACAACTGTACCACTTGCACTGGAGGCTTCATTGCTTTCGACAATACAGAATAAAAGTGAATCGGAAACAGCCCCGTTTGTAAACTGGATGGTTGGGCCTGTAAGACCTGAAGATGAATTTGTATTCCGGAATAGCAGGTATTTACCATTACCTCCGTTAAATATCACCCGGTCAGCACCATTGATATTGATCATCGGAGTTGAGGAGGCAACTGATGTTCCTGATAAGATACGCTGTGTAGTTGCATCCGGCTGGATTTTCAGGGTATAATTTCCAGCTCCTGTTTCAGCCCACGGGTTTAGTGAAATGGTTCCGGGCTCAACGATATCAGATATTACAGATGCTGCCAGGTTCCCTTCCAGGCCACAGATATTGATTTTCTGGAACAATCCTGTAGAACCTGTCAGGTTGGGATAATTTCCTGAAGTACCAACGGTGACAGTTCCCGATATAGGGCTTTGCACAATATAACTACTTGAATTGGTTGGTGTTATTAATGCCGCCGGCGGATTGTAGGTATACCCCCATGCATTAAGCGAAGGATATGCACCCACATTTGGAATAGGCCACGTGCCCTGCGCAACAATGAAGTAATATATGACATCTCCCGATACCACACCTGCTCCAAATGTGAAAGTATACTGATTGCTCCCGATAGAAACACTCTGTGTTGCAGTGTACGTTGCAGCGTTGTTTTTCTTCCAGTAAATGACAGGCAGCCCGATTCCTGAGGTTGGAACACTGGAACCTGGATCCGTAATAGTGGCAGTAAGGACCTGTGGTGCATTTGTAATTGGATTACTTAGTGGTGTGTAGGCAATTGCGGGAGGAGTATGAAATTTACCACTTGCAAATTCATCAGCACCCATATCCGGGGCATTGGGCATATCGAGTGCATTATAAGGATAGGCTGCGTTCGGATAACGTGCATCCCCGTCAAAATCATCGGTAATTGAAAATGGTGTACTGATTACCGCGCCACTGCTTTCGCATTTCGTTTCAAGATCAGCCTGGATATGTAAATTGTTATTGGCCATATCAACAAAAGGAGGCAATTCAGTTACTGAATTTGATTCCCGGGGTGTTACCGCAGTCTGGAAGGCAGAGAGCGTCTGGTACGAGCTACTGTTATCAGCGAAAAGGATATTATTTGGACCTGGATTTCCTGCATAAAACAGGTTGTTGTTGGAAGCCGGATCATAATTCGTCAGAGAAGGACCTGTGCGATAGAATGACATCGCTGTTCCCGAAGAAACTGAAACCGACCGGTTGACAAGGATATTGTTTTTTAATGAAACATAAGAGCTGTTGTTCCAGAAATAGGCACAGGCAGATGAGAAAGAATTGTTGCTGCTGCTTGCACTCAGGTATACAGTGTTGTTAAAAAGATTAATAGTAGTCCCATCGAAAAAATAAAGAGCAGCAATTGCCATTCCGCTGCCTGATGTTGTTTTCAGGTCGGAAACAAAGTTGTTGTATTCGTTTACAGTGGTAATACTCGTATGGTAAATCCCATAACATAAACCGGTGTAGTTCGTGATATCGTATATTTTGTTTTTGCCCAGGTTAAGTGTCTGTAAAGTAGTATTATAAATGCCAATATTTCTGAACCCGGATGAGCTCAAACCATGAATAAGGTTGCCGTTAATATTTGCCGTGCAGGTCGAACCCAATGAGTTTTCAATACCATAAATGGCGGCCGTCCCGGTAGAGGATATGTTATAGATCTGGTTGTTCGAAATGCTCTCAACACATCCATTGGCTCCGTAAAACCCAACAATTCCTTCCAGGAAACCTGTTCCGGGTTTCGATATGTTCCGGATTATGTTTCCGTTTATTGTAATTGAAGTACCTGGCGACGACTGATAGATGCATCTCGTATAAGAATTTACACCCGGTGAATTGACGAAATTTTCGAGTGTATTATTGTTCATGATAACGTTAACTGAATTCTGTGAGGAACCAGAATAAATCCCGTAAATAAAACCATTAACAGTAGCACTGTTCAGGCTGATGGTATTCCCGCTCACGTCGAAACTGGCCCCGGCTTCGTTAATGATATTAATACCATAGAGATAATTTGCTGTGGTTCCATTACCTCCGCTGATAGTATTGTTATAAACCTTGATGTTGTTTTGTTCGTTCACAAAAATAGCCTCGGCATCAACAGATCCACCCCCGAAATTTGTGATTGAATTGGGCGCTGTAACTCCAACTTCATTCCCAAGGTCATACTCGGCCGCAGTATACCCTAACCCATTCATGCTTATTCCCCAGTAAGCATTCGAAATAGTATTTCCGTAAATTTTGCAGTTGTTGTTTGCATTGGTGGCCCCGCCGGATGTAACCTGCAATCCAGAATTTGAGCTAGCCGTATAGGATGCAACATTTATACCAATGGATCCGGTGTTTGCTTTGTTAAGGGTAATGCTGCAGTTGCGGATAATCACATTCTGGCATCCGTCAAAAGGAGCCGATGAATTCTTTTTTATTAAAGCATATCCCCATTCCATCTGCATGGTTGGAGTGGTATTTAACGGATTTTCCTGCAGGTCGATCCCATCAAATGTAACATAATCGGCGCCGGCAACCTTTATAATACCATCAACGGTTGTTGATGTTCCCGGAGTAAAAGCGGTAACCATGGGATTGGTTCCTGAACCTGACTTCTGGAATAGCACTGTATTAGTGGCAGAAGAATAACAAGTAGGGGAACATGTATAATTGATCAATCCGCCAGTAGCATTTGTAAAGGTTTCAGTGTAATTGGCTGCAATGTTGAAAATTACTCCACCTACGCCGACACCCCTGAAATTCAAGGTTGCTATCGCTACCTGTATCGAAGGCAAGTCGCCCGGGATGGTCCATATGCCAACCATCGGGCTTTGAACTGTATATGTACTGGGATTTGAGGGCGGTGTGGACACTGCCGGCGGACTGGAACTGAAACCAGTGGCACTTGTTGAAGGATAGACGGAAACATTTGGTGCCGGCATAACATCCTGGGCTACAATATAATAATATACGGTATTGCCGGATGCAACACCTGAGCCAAAAGTAAAAGTGTACTGACCACCACCTATTGATACACCCTGCACACCGGTATATCCGGCATCACCGGTCTTTTTCCAGTAAAGCATAGGCAACCCCGTTCCACTGACAGGAACACCAAGACCTGCATCATAAATTAATGCAGTTAAAGTATGGTTGAGATTATCAGTGGGATCGGGTAACGGAGTATAAATGATGTTCGGTGGCGTTATATCCGGTCCTCCGGCGAATTCATCTGCTCCGAGATCAGGCGCTGTTGCAGGGTGGCTCACATTGTTTGGATATCCTGCATTCGGATACCTTGCATCACCATCGAAATCGGTTGTAACAGGAAAAGGGGTACTGATAACCTGTCCACCGCTTTCGCATGAGGTACCTGCCCCTAAGATAAGATGATAATCGTAGGCAGCTGCATTTACAAAAGGCGGAAGTTCCGAAACAGAATGAGCTTCACGGGGAGAAACCCTCGATTGAAAGGCTGCAAGAGTCTGATCTGCATTGGTGTGATCTTCAAAAATCAGTTTGTTTGGCCCCGGGATGCCTGAATAATAGAGGTTATAATCAGAGTTTACATCTAAGTTAGTCAGCGATGTACCTGGCCTCCTTAAAGCAACGGCAAAATTGCCGGACCCTGTAGAGGTTGACAAATTGACAAATACATTATTCTTTAAAAGAATATTCCCTATTGTATTACCTGATGAACTTAAACATGCTGTCCGGAATTGGGTATATGCACTTGATGCATTCAGATAAACTGTATTATTAATAAGTGTACAGTTTGTAGCTGTGTTAATAAATATACCATCAATAGCGTCGGCTGAATACCCATAACCCGTTGTCGGGGCCTTGAGGTCAGTAATGTAGTTGTTGTATATGTTGGCGTTTGTTGTTGAGGATATATACAAACCCGTAAGCAGGCCCTGCCCGCTGAACCCGTTACCGTCGGTAGCTATATCGTAAATACGGTTTTTATAAACATTTGTAGTACCTCCGGCAAGAAGATATATTCCTTTGTTTCCTCCTCCGTTTGAATATAAACCATGAACAACATTATCATGTATATTACCGGTTGTGGTTGCTGAAGCATTATAAAGAATCGTCTCAATAGTGGTACTGGTTGATATATTGATATTATATATCTGATTATTATAAATATTCCTCACCAGGTTGGCCGCATTACTGTTTTCGTAAATTGCAGTGTAATAATTACCCCCGGTGTGAGGAATATTGCGCATAATGTTTGCATAAATATTAACCGTTGAGGCTGAGGATTCCTGATCAATAAGGTAAGAAGGCCAGGCTGCTCCTGTCGGACTTATAAAATTCTCAAAGACATTATTATAAATATTGACAGTATTTGAAGAACTCCCCAGGTTTCCCATTGTATTGTAAATCCCATAATAGGCAGTTATTGCCGATGCCGGTGTAAAAGTTATTGCATTACCGTAAATGTCAACGTTTGCACCAATACCCGGACCTGTATATATCCCGTAAAGATAACCTGTAGTACCAGTTCCGCCGGTAATTGTGTTACCTGCAATTTTGACACCTTGCTGGTACGATACATAAACAGCAATCGGGTTTCCGCCAGGCCCGCCAAAATTGGTAATAGTATTGGCCGATGTTACCCCAATTTCGTTATTCAAATCAAACTTATCTAGCGCCCCCCAATACCCCTCGATATCAATCCCGAAAAACACGTTGGATATGGAATTGCCGTAGAACTTGTTATTACTGTTTTCATCTGCCGAAGTGGTTGGCAGAATAACAGATGTTGAATTATACACATGTGACCCCGAGTGAATTCCAGTAGAGGCTGTATTTGCCTTGTTCAGGGTGATGGAACAGTACTTAATCGTTACATTCTGGCTGCCATCGATTGGTGACGACGCGTTTCTCTTTACCAGTGCATAACCCCACTCCATGCGCATGGTGGATGTTGTATTAAGCACATTTTCCTGCAGATCGATGCCATCGAATGTAATATAATCAGCACCGGCTATAATGATCATACCGTCAGTGGTTGTTGATGTTCCGGGGCTGAATGCAGTTATAAGGGGATTAGCTCCTGAGCCTGATTTCTGAAATACAACAGGCGAAGCAGCTGAAGAATAATAAGTTGGCGAGCAGGAATAATTTATCATACCCGCTGTAGCACTTCCTAATGTTTCGGTACTTCCGGCTGCTACATTAAATGTAACGCCGCCGCTTGTAACACCGTTTGTGTTTAAGGTGCTAATAGCAGCCTGGATAGTAGCGTAATCTCCGGGGATGTTTTTATTCCCCGAGAGAGGTTGAGCCTGGATAACTAACGCACTGATCATCATCAGGCTGATGAGAGTAATTTTTTTCATATTAAAGATTTTGTTTTGGTGTGAAAATTTGTGATCGGTCTTGGTGTCACAAAACTAATTCAGGCCTAAAAAACAGATTGAAAGACATGTGCCAATTGCTGGTATAAATGTTCCAAATAGCAGAAAATCAGTGCATGAAAAACTATAAAATGCAGACAATTAACACGATACAGCCCGCCGGTTAACACAAATGTGCCAAATGCTGACACAAATGTTTCAGCAGGATATTATAAAAAGAAAGAGGGTGTTTTTGAGTGAGACTGAATGAATTTATTTTGCCATAAAGTCGCTGGGAGTTACCTGGTAAACTTCCCTGAAACACTTCGTAAAATAGGACTGGTTATTGAAACCAACGGCATACATGATATCCGATACATTGCCGAATTTCTGTTCCATAAGCTGTGCTGCGCGTTTGATCCTGATAATCCTGACGAACCCTGTAATAGGCTGGCCTGTAAGCGCCTTGATCTTCCGGTGAAGTTGGCTCCGGCTCATGGCAATCTTGGGAAGCAGGAATTCGTTGTCAAGTTCAGGATTGTCAATGTTTTCTTCAATGAGGTTGATCAGTTTTCTAAGAAATTTTTCATCCGCCGATGTCACGCTGATAGCCCCGGGCTCAATATTGAAGTTACTTGAAAACAACTGCTGCAACCTTTTCCGCTGATTGATAAGGTTCCGGATACGCACCTGCAATTCGCGGGTACTGAAGGGTTTTGTAAGGTAATCATCGGCACCGGTCTCGAGACCTTCCATTTTCTCCTGAGAGCCCGACAAGGCCGTAAGCATGATTACCGGGATATGACTTGTTCTTTCATCCGTTTTAAGTTTCCGGCAGAATTCCATACCATTTACGGGATGCATCATTACATCGGTAACAATTAGGTCAGGTAATGTATTACATGCTTCCTCAAACCCGGCATTGCCGTTTTCAGCATTAGTAACCCGGTATTGTCCAAGCAAAACTGCCATAATATAATGGCGCATATCGGCATTGTCATCCACAACCAGAATGTGCGGAAGGCCACGATCTTCACTTAAATCTCCTTGTAATGGTTCATCACTAACCAAATTCGGTATATGTTCATCGATAACTTGTTCAATGATCTCATTCGGCTTTTGTTTAGTGTACGAAGTAATTTCCTTCAATTCTCCCTCTGAATAAACTGACCGGTCGAGCGGAAGAAAAACTGAAAAAAGGCTGCCCTTTCCTTCACTGCTCTCCATCGAAATAAACCCATGATGTAATTTCAGCAATTCTCTCGTGAGAGCAAGTCCAATGCCAAAGCCTCCTTCTATATTCCCCAGGTTGTGGTTCAACTGGTAGAAGCGTTCAAATATCTGCTCCTTCTTATTTTCAGGAATTCCAATTCCACTGTCTTTCACATCTATCCTTACATATTTTTGTTTCCCCTGTCCTGCCGGTCCGGAATGTTGCAGAAAAGCACCGGTTTCTTCAACTTTTACTGAAAGTTCAACCTGTTCATTATCAGGAGTATACTTAAAAGCATTTGACAACAGATTCCCCGAAACTTTTTCAAGAATATCGGCATCGAAACATACATCTATGGGTTCGGACGGCA
>CAISRK010000154.1 GCA_903887815.1 uncultured Bacteroidales bacterium
AATTCGACAAACTTACGACTCTGGCTCTTTACAACAATAATTTAGGCCAGCTGCCTGATATATCAGGAATTGAATCACACCTCGACTCTTTGTATGTGGATATAAACCCTATCTCTACGCTCTTCCCGGCTATAAGTCATTTGACCCGCTTGAAACAACTGGGTGTGGCTAAAACAACAGTTTCAGAAGCTGAAATCAGGGAAATAGAAAAGTTAATCCCTCAATGCCAAATTCTCACACAATGAAAATCCGGAGTTACCTTGTTTTATTGCTGGTTGCTTTTGCATTGAGTGCCTCTTACGGACAAAAGACCAGGTTTTTTATTATGAGCAGGCTGGTAGGGCCCGGCGAACAGCGGCGTGTTTCAGGGGCGGTTTCTTATTTTGTTACTACATTCGATAACAAGCTAAAAAAAATATATCCCTGCACCACAGTATTATGCGAAAACGACATAGGGGTTCTCCTGGGCCACGAACGAATGCGCAATCTGCTTGGTAGCGAAACTCCGGGCTTAATGAAGAACATCAGCGATGCCCTGGGATGCGATTTCTTAATTAGCCTTGAAATAGGAACCTTGCCGGGTGAAAAGTTTGTTGTAAATGCCTCACTTATTCCCTACCAAACAAAATTTCCGACAGTTCATGCAAGCGCTTACAGTGATTTAACAGGAACCTCCGGCGATCAGAATCTTGCCGACTGTGATGAAGTAGCCCAGAAATTAATTGATGGATTAAAGGAGATTGAAATATGTCCTTTCAAAGGAAGGGTCAAAATAAGGACAGTAAGCGATTTGCAAAAAGATACAACTGTTGAATATCCGGTATATTGTAATGGTGCTGATGGTATTTTCAAGGAAAAGAAGGCGATTGATAATCATGCTGATAATAACTGGGAACTGAATAGAATTGGAATAACCCGTACTGAAGGAACAGCGTCATTCTTGCTCCGCGAAGAAACTAAAATTGAGATTCAGGATGATTGTTACACATGCCCGTCGGGACGTAAAGGTTCCAGGATGTTAAACGAGGAACACAAAAAAAAAGGTGAATTGAAAGGTTTATCGCAGGAAAGCCAGGAAAAAGGCCACCCGATTTCAGATGCAAGAGTTGATATTAGATTCAGTACGGACGGCACATACACACTATTTGTAAAAGCAACCTCTGAGAAGGGTGATATCATTCTTACGAATAACAAGCATGCTGAAGGGACATGCGGAGTGATAAACGGCCCTCCGGAAATACTCAGTCAGAAAAGCAATGTTCCTTTAAAATACACTTTCGGTCCTTACCCGGGGAATTCCCAGGATAAAATATTGAAAGAAACACCTGATCCAATTGTAGAAATAAATCCAATTTCCGGCGAAAAAATCACATATTATCTGGAATTTGACCTGGAAAGAGATTAACCCTGACGGCTATTTCAGTATGTTAGGATTGATACAAATGCCGGATGGCCCGTATACATATTTCCTGAAGAGTATAATTTAGGTTGCCTAATACCCATATTGCCAGTCAAATATCTCCTCCGGATGCTAAAATGAGTCAACTACAAATCACTTTTTGACATGAATCAGATATTCTTTATTATTTTGCTTAGCCTGGTGGTTTCGAAAGTACTTGCACAGACTTCACCGGAAGAATACCTGTCCGCTGTTCCTGTTTTAAACATCAATCCCTGTTCGGCATCCTTTGAGGAGAAACAGAAATTCCGGGAAGATCTGGATAAGATCAGTAATGCAATGAAAGATGATATGGAAGCCAGGCAACAGGAGGCGGAACAGCTGAATGAAGCAAACCGGGATCAGGAACGGATAAATGGGCTTATTAAAGCAGGTTACTCGCGTGAAGATGCAATAAAGTTGCAAAATGCCGATAATATGAGTGAGGCAGAATTAATGGCTCTTGCCAATCAAATGATGATGAACAAGAATAACATGACTGTTGACGACTATAAAAGAGCAGCAGATTTGGACACAGCAGCTCAGCTCAGGTGGTCGAAGGCACACAGTACTGAAATGATGGCGGATATGGATGCTGAAAAGCTGGAAAAAGACCAGCTTGCCCTGAAACGGGATATTGATCTGCAAGTGGAATTTCAATTCCAGCGGGATAAAATGCGTGCCGGCGAAAGCAAGTATATACAGCAACTGGATACCCTCGATAAAGAGGCACGTGAAGCAAGACTCGTTTTGGAAAAGGAAATTGAAAAAGCAAGGGCTGACCTTGAAAAATGTGAAACGGGCCAGTGCGAACAGATAAGGGAACGCATGCGAGTGCTCCGTGATGATTTCTGCAATGAATTTACTCCTGAATACCTGGTTATTATTGAGCAATACAGGATTTATATTGAAAAGAATATCCCTGAGTATTACAAACTGGAAGAATTGCAAATGAAGTCACTTAAATCGCAAACAGGTACAAAGGATCCGAACTATAAACCCGGCTCTATGCCTTTAGGCATGGTGGAAAGCTATATTTCAGTACTGAACGATGCATTTAAATATTCTTTGAATAACAATTTCGGCGGGCCTGTTATCCGGTAAAATAATTAAAAATGTGAACTCTTCTTCATGCAAGATTATTGAGAATTATGATCCTTTATTATCTTTAAACCACGTAATATCAAGCTTTTGTAAAAATGGGAATGATGAAACTTTTGAACAGAGTCATTTTATTTGCTTTTCTGCTGCTTGCTTTCACCCGGGCAATGAGCCAGAATGCAGCCATGTACAAGTATGTGAAGATCGATACCACGAAAGTAATATCGGAAGCACAGCTTATTAAAATTGCCACCCGCTTTTACGACAGGCACTACAAATCCATTTACGATGCGAATGAAAAGATGTTCGTCGATGAGAATTTCCGTAAGCTGGAAGCTAACGGTGCTGATAAATACAAAATTGCCCAGGGCTTAAGTTCAACGGCTGTCCTGATTACCGGTACAGGGCAATCGCTGGATATCCCTGTTGTGTTTTCATCCAAAGCAGCCATCCTGTTCCCCAAAGACACACTTATAGTGAATAATTTCGGGGCTATCCTCCGGATGATGGATTCTGTAAAAACTTCTCTTCCCGTATTACTGTATGCAAAAAGACTGTTTCCCGGCGCACCTGTGATCCTAACAAATCTTGGAAATACCTTGTTCGAATTATACGACGACCGCTCGGCAGAATATTTTTATAAGCGTTCACTGAAAATTAATCCCGATTTCAGCCTGGCCAGCCAGGGGCTGGTGTCAGTTTACCTGAAACGGAAAGATCTGCGGAATGCTCTCGAGATGCTTTTTAAATCGGTACAGGGCATCTACAGCGAGTCGATGCAAAAAGTAAATGAAAACGTGAAATACGATAAAAAATATGCACCGCCCAAAGAACCGCCTGTTGGCCCTGATCAGTCAAATAGCGGAAATTCCGGCCAGGGAGATGGTTCTCCCAACCCGGATACTCCCATGGAAAGCCTCAGGCTTCCCGATTTCCCGAACTGGTCC
The DNA here is from genome assembly GCA_903887815.1 of uncultured Bacteroidales bacterium. GTDB lineage: Bacteria > Bacteroidota > Bacteroidia > Bacteroidales > UBA4417 > UBA4417. The sequence goes on from CAISRK010000154.1 coordinate 3,487, forward strand.
GAAATGGGAGCACTTTTAGCCGACGAATCCATTGAAAAAGTGAGTAAAAAACTGGGCCAGGTAGCTGCCAGCGACAAAACACTCGATAATGCAATGCAACTTTTGCAGGCAAGCCCGGCACAGCAGCAGGCATGGTATGAAAACGAGAACAAGCCGGGAAGAATTTTATTTAATAAACAGGAATTTGCGATGGACCTGATGGAAGTATATTTCGAAGACCAGATTGACAATATCGACAAGGAATATAATTATACAGATAGTGTAAATATTGAAAAATTCGGGAAATACATTGAAGAGATTTCGGCAAATGATGAACAAAAAGCCGCGCAGATGAATGCTGACGTGGAAGCCTGGCAGGCATTCCTGGTTGAACGGTGCAAGAGTTTTACAAATGCAAACAAGGACTTATTCGGGCAGTGGAAGCAGATTGCTGCAGTACGACATGCCAGATATGTCGACCTGCTTTCGACTTACTGGATTTATTGCGAACAATACCTCAACCGCACCTATAATCCTTCCGAATTTGAAAAACTGAACAGCAAACGTAAGTCGTTCATTGCTATGCACTTTGGTTATCTGTATACGGATTATCAGATAAAACAGATGCAGTTTGGATTTGCAAACATTGCATCCTTTGCAAGCGTAATGGGCGATTGCCCCAAAATGCCTCCGCCTCCGCCACCGGCCCAAACAAAGGATGATAATGTAAATGTACCTGATAAAAATTTACCCGATTGCCCTTTCAAGGACAGTAAAATGAAAATTGGCCTGATCGTTTGCAGCATAGGGCTCGATTGCGAGAGCATTGAAGGCGAATGTGGTGAAGGTTTGTTGGTTGGTGCCAAATGGAACTACAAGAAAAAGGAGCTGACCGGTTTTGGTGGTGCAGGATTCAAAGCCGACCTGGGAGTGGAAGGTGCAGTTAATATAAAAGCAGAAGCCAAAGCAGGTTTTGAGGTAACTTTTAACACCAAAAACCAGCTGGTTGATGTTGCTTATAAAACTGAAGTAACCGGTGCAGCCGGAGTCGGTAATACAGAAGTCGGGCAGGCTGTAGAATTCAAGGTTTCTGCAGCGACCGGTGTTGATATCAGCCGTACCACCGAACTGACCTATAATCCGATCGGGTTTTAGTTGATTGTAATTCAATTTCCCATTCCTTGAAAGTAGGTTTCGGGGTTGTTGAAATGGGCAAAAAATATTTCCTGGTTGGCACAAAAAAATGATCCTGAAAAATCAAATAAATGAAAATACAATTGCTCATACTAGTCATTCTGCTGTTTATAGTACATCCGGGTTTCGCGCAAACCACGCAATACCTGGCTGATAAACCGGGGAAATTTATTCTCCAAAACGATCTCACTAAATGCCCGGGAATTGATTTTATTTCCTTGACAAAAAATGTGACTGCTGTCGCAGAGTGGTTTCGCGGGAAGGATTCGATAGTGAATAAGCCGGTGGGTTTCGATGCGTCAGTCAGCTTATCAGGAAATTTATGTGAAAAGAAAACCGGCCCCGAATATTTCGGGATCCAAGGCCATATCAATTTTTCATTTCATTACTTTTATCTTGAAAACGGGAGACAGCAATCAGCATCCGATTGGTCAGCACATGATATTGAGATTCATTTAAACAGCCCGATAAATCTTTTGAGCAGGCAGTTCGATGAAGCGGGATTTAATTCCGGTGATCCGCCCCGCCTTGAACAACCTCTTGAAGAAGCACTCGAGAACCTGAATAAATATTATATTTCAACACCGCTTGAAAAAGAGATCACCCCCGGAGTTCGGTTATATAATGGCGGGCATCTGCTTGTTTTCAATCCCTCGCGTCCCGACATCTGGACTCCGGTTTCTGTAAAGGAAATCATGGAAGCCAAACTGGCGTATTATAAAGTAAAACATGAGATTGATAGTATCAATTACCTGAAAGCGCTTGCAGATTGGGCTAAACTGAATTATAAACCCGACCTGGTTGCCGGCACTGATGCATATGGCTTAATAAAGAAGGAATATCTGAATTTTACTGCGGCAGAATTAGACAAACCTGCTTTTTCGGGTCCTGACGATGGAATTTCAACAATAAACGCCCATGGAAATGGAATGCCCGTAGTCAGATTCAATACGGCAAGCTGGGACCGTTCCCTGCCGCTAACAGCGGTTCAATTCCTAACAATGGAATATAAACCACGTTCGGCTAACGATCTGGAAGAATTCAAGCGTAATAATGACGGGCTTGTCGATTACGTTGGATTATTTGTAAATTGCCTGCCAGTTGAAAAAATGGAGGGATTAATCCAGGGGAAATAGTGCGTAGCAATAGTGAATGAATGTTTTCATTTCATCTTATAAGCCTAAAGAATATTAGTATACCTATGAAAGCCAAACTGATTTTGTTGCTTTGTTTCATTTGGATAATTGCGGCAAATACCCTTGCCCAGAATGAAATCCTTCTGAAAGATAAGCCAGGCACATTTAAAATCACGACCGGTACGCTTAACGGCCAGGGCCCAGATCAATATGATAAATCATGTGGCTATACCAAAACCGAATCGGATGCTGCTGCAAAAAACCTTATTTCGCTGGTTGGTATTTTTCGCAGGAACCCGGTATTGAAAGACATTAAGGGGTTCGATGGCATATGTGATCTGAATGGAGGTCGTTGTAATACAAAATTTGGTTACGGACTGCCAGCTTTTGTCTGTTTTTACTTCCAAACCTGGTCCCTGCGAAAAGGGAAAGAAGTAAAATGGACATCGGAACCTCCTCAGTGGCGCTTCGAGGTGAATATGCCTGAGAAATTTTGCAGCAACGGGTTCAATGTGTCCAACTACAGCAATGCATATAACCCTACAAATCCTGCTTTTAATGAGAACGGCATGGATAAAGCAACCGTTGCTCTAAGGGAACTGTTTTACCTGCCTGGTGTAAAAAAAACAATTAGCCCCGGAATAGACCGTTACGGCGATAACCTGATTATCTTTAAACCTGACCGCCCTGAGTACTGGCAGCAGGTTACCATCCGCGAAGTTTTCAGGTTGCTGCTTAATTACTATAAGCTTGATCCTGATAAAATAGCTAAGGAAACCATGGTTTCTGTGCTGGAAAATGAATTTTCAAATTTTTCGGAAATGGAAAAGGATAGATTTGCCTATTTCGGCAATCCTGAATCCATATCGCGAATCGGTTCAGTAAAAAATGAAACTCCCGTTATGCGCCCTGACCCTGTATACTGGGACCGGAAACTTCCGCGATCTGCCATCCAGTTTATGTGGCTCGAAATTCCCCAAAAGGAAGAAGTGGAGCGTAAACTGGACGGGAACTTAAAGGCGGAAAATGGCTATTATTATGTTTACCGGTTGCTTGATGAGTTGGATGTAAAGGATTTGCTACCTGCAATAGGACATTAACCCAATTAAATGATTTAAGTTATACATAAATGATTTATGATGAAAAAAAATCTCTTAACCCTGCTCTGTGCTGCATTGGTTCAGCTTTCTGTTAAAGCACAGGATTACCCGCTGATTCCTGACCATCCGGGTACTTTCAAACTTATTAATTGGGGCGTTTACACACATTACGATTGTGGCTTCACAAAAGCTGAAACTACTGCAAATTACCAGAAAATTACCAGGATAACGGATCTGGTGCGCAAAAATCCTGTTTTTACGAACCAGAAAGGATTCGACTGCGAAACCTATGTGTATGCTGAGAATTGCCCGGATAAATATGGCTACGGAATTCCAAGCAGGTTAAGTTTTGGATTCGAAGACTGGTTTATGGATAAGGGACAACCGAAGAAATATAAAATAGAACCACCGAGTTGGAGTGTGGTAGTAAATTCCCTGGCAAATGCTTTCGGCGCCAACTATAGCGTAGGTGATTCTAAACCTGACGAAAAACCCAAAGAAGGCTTTAGTTACGAAAAATGGAAAAGTGTCAACGACAAACTTCATGACATTATCTATATCCCCGGTGATAAGGAAGTCCTTGGCAATGGAATCGACAGGTATGGCAGCGAACTTATTGTGGTTTATAACCCGGAACGGCCACTTTATTACCTGCCCGTTAAATTCCGCGAATTGGCTGAGTTGAAAATTGAATATTGGAAACTTCATCCCGATAAACTTCAGTCTGACATGATACTGCCTGCGCTTGAAGCCGAATACGCACAAATTTCCGAAATCGAACGCGATGGCTGGGCTTACAATAATACAAACGATGAACGGCTCCCATTTTTGGGTATAACACCCATGGAAGGCCCGCAGCCGGTAGTGCGTTTGAACCCGGAATACTGGAATAAAAAACTTCCCCGTTCATCCATCCAGATACTTACATTTAACCGGCTTACCGATACCAATCGGTATACAAAAGGAATTGAAGAGGCATTGAAAAACAACTCCAGCGGATACAGTCTTGACAGGTTTATGGAAGTATTGGATATCAATCTGTTAGTTCCTGCAATTGATAAATAATAATTCGAATATGATGTATAGATATTTCATACTTCTCCTTTGTTTGACATTGATGTTACCTGAAATAGTCAAGGCGCAACAATCTTCTGATTTCCTTCCCGGGAAACCGGGAAAATGGAGCTATTCCAACAATATTACCAGCACAGATGCCGGGTATATAGCTTTCAGCAAAAGTGTGGCTTCCCTGGCCGGATGGTTCCACCTGAATGTGCCTATGCTTCTTAATCCAAAAGGTTTTGACCTGGCTGCTACAACCTATGGACAATGGGATAAATATTACAAAATGAACAAATGCAACTACGGCTTGCGTACTGAAATGAATTTTAGCTTTCAATTGTTTTACAGTGCAGGAGGTAAATGGACTATTGAACCGCCGCATTATTCTTTTGATATTAACAATACTGAAACAGGGCATGGCACCAATCCCAATTACAATACATACAATGATTTGGAGGATGATCCGTTGCTCGAAAAACCAATAAATGATGCTGCTATAAGAATGAACGGGGTTTTTGCGGTTTACCCTTTTGTGAGATCATTGGCCCCCGGGGTTAATTATTACAATTGTGGTTCCCCTGAATGCGGCAGCCTGGTTATTTTCAATCCCAACCGTCCTGATTTCTGGATACCTGTTACAGTAAGGGAAATGGCTGAAATTCATCTGCAGTTCTATGAACTCAGGAATAAAACAGAAATGGACCGCTTGCTGCTGGCTGAGCTTGAAAAAGAAATTTCGGAACTGAATGAGGATGAAATGAATGCGCCCGCTTTTTCAGGTCACGATAATCATTATGTGCTAAAAGTAAACGGAAAGGGCCAGGGCTTACAACTCATGCGCTTCAATCCCGAATACTGGGACCATTCAATACCACAATGGGAAATACAATATATGACGTTTTATTATCCACAGATGGATGCTGTGGCCTTGGGTGAGTCATTTAAGAATAACGGATACCCTTTTTACAGCCAGACGCTTGTAAACGAAATCGACTGGGGAAAACTGGCTGAAGAGAAAATAGTTCGCAAGAATTGAAATGAATAACAGGAACCCGTTTTAAGCAAACAGCCGCAAATTTGTGCGGCTGTGGATGTTGTACAAAAGAACAGGCTATTTTAGTAATTCTCCTGTTTCTCCTCAAAGAATGATTTCGGATGCTGGCAGGCCGGGCAGTTTTCGGGCGGGCTCTTGCCTTCATGAATATAACCACAGTTGCGGCATTCCCATTTTGTGGATTCTTCACGCTTAAACACTTCCGCTTTCTCAAGCCTTGCCAGGAGCCGCAGATACCTTTTTTCGTGCTCGGCTTCAACCTTGGCAATAATTTTAAAAGCTGCAGCCACCTGGGGAAAGCCTTCTTCTTTGGCGATTTCCGAGAATTCCGGATATAACAAAGTCCATTCTTCGTTTTCGCCGGCTGCTGAAGCTTTCAGGTTTTCGGCCGTAGTGCCGATTATACCGGCAGGGTAGGAGGCTGTAATTTCGACTTCACCTCCCTCGAGAAATTTGAAGAACCGTTTGGCATGTTGCTGTTCCTGCCAGGCTGTTTTTTCGAAAATAGCGGCAATTTGTTCAAGACCTTCGTTTTTGGCTTGTTTTGCAAAAAACAGGTAACGGTTCATAGCCTGCGATTCGCCTGCAAATGCTTTCAGCAGGTTCTTCTCGGTTCGGGTACCCTTAATGCTCTTTTCCATAGTATATTGTTTTAAATGAATAAGTTGTCTGGTATAGGAATTGAAGTATTATGAATGGTAAAGATAGGATATTGGGAATGGAATAACAAGATGATTTTGGATTATATAAACGAAAAACAGCCTCTGTTTCGAAATATGTATCCTTACCATTTGAGTTAGTATGCACAAATTTCTGCATTTAGTCACCTCACTCCTGTTCAGGAAAGGGATCAGGGGGTGAAGTCAATAACGGAATCTTTCATACCTTTGACCCGTCATTTTCGCCGGTAATTTTCATTCCCGGCTTTGTGCATTTAGAATGTCGGCATGGATAAAAACATAGAATTAGTGCCTGTTTCCGAAAACCGTCAGGGTACAGAAGCCTTTTCTGCCCTCCAACTGGTTGCTTCCTTTGCCGCCGATTCCAATTTGCAGCTTGCGGCAGCTTCGCTCAATAACAGCGGGAAGAACAGGTTAAATTTAAATGGTCTGCTGGGGTCCTCGGCTGCTATAGCTTTAACAGCCGTTAGCAAAACTGTGCCTGCCATCCACCTTGTGGTACTCAGCGATAAGGAAAGTGCCGTATATTTCAGCAACGATACCGAAAACCTCCTGGGCGAAATCGACGAGGCTTTTCACCGCAAACATGTACTGTTTTATCCCACTTCGTACAAAAAACCTTACGAGCCTGAACATACCGACAACTCCAATGTGCTGCTGCGGACCGAAGTGCTGAAACGCATCAGTACGCGCGGTAAAGAAACTATTATTATAACGTATCCCGAGGCACTTACCGAAAAGGTTGTAAACCGGAAATACCTCGAAAAATCAACATTGAAACTGAAGCTGGGCGAAACGGTCGACCTCGATTTTGTGTACGACCTCCTCGACGAATATGGTTTCATCCGAACCGATTACGTTGTTGAACCGGGACAGTTTGCCTTACGTGGAGGAATCATCGATGTTTTTTCATTTACAAACGACAATCCTTTCCGTATCGAATTTGTTGGCGAACAGGTTGGATCGCTGCGCACATTCGACCCGGTTACACAACGTTCAGTCGACAAACTCGACCATCTCACCATTGTTCCCAATGTGCAGGATCGGGCACTGGTCGAAACCCGTGAAACGTTCCTGCAGTTTCTGCCTGCAAATACAATTCTTTGGATACAGGATACGGGCTTTGCTGCCGACCGCCTTGAAGCCGAATTCGAGAAGGCCCAGAAAATATTCAATGCCCTTCCCTCAACTATCAAACATCTCGAACCGGCTGAGCTTTTCACCGACAGGGAAACCTTCTTACGCCAGTTAACCGGGTTCAGTATAGTTGAATTCGGCAAACATACTTTTTTTGAGCATACTTTTGAAGCCGATTTCCATATTACGCCACAACCCTCGTTCAATAAGAATTTCGATTTGTTCATGGCTGAACTTCAGCGGAATACCGAAGCGGGTATAAAAAATGTTTTATTGGCCGACAGCCCTAAACAGGTTGAACGCATCTATACCATACTCGACGACCTGGTGAAGAACCACCCTGCCGAGACGGAAATAGAATTTGTATGTATCAATCTTTCCCTTCACGAAGGATTTGTAAGCAAAGGTTCGGCCATAGCCTGTTATACCGACCACCAGTTGTTCGAGCGTTACCACAAATTCAGGCTGCAGGAGAGTTTCAGCGGAAAGCAGGCGCTTACGCTCAAAGAAATGTACGACCTTAAACCCGGCGACTATGTTACCCATATCGATCATGGTATTGGCCGTTTCGACGGACTTGAAAAGATAAACAATAACGGGAGATGGCAGGAAGCCATCCGTATCATTTATAAAAACGACGATCTGCTGTACATCAGCATTCACTCCCTTCACCGTATTTCGAAATATTCGGGTAAGGAAGGGCATGTTCCCTCCATGGACAGGCTTGGTTCAAATGCATGGAATAAGCTCAAATCAAAAACCAAGGCAAGGGTAAAGGACATTGCGCGCGACCTTATAAAACTGTATGCCGAACGCCGGGCAACCAAAGGTTTTGCCTTTACTCCCGACACATACCTTCAGCACGAACTCGAAGCTTCATTTATTTACGAGGATACTCCCGACCAGGTTAAATCCACCAGGGATGTAAAGCGCGATATGGAAGCTGATCATCCTATGGATCGCCTCGTTTGCGGCGATGTGGGATTCGGGAAAACCGAAATTGCCATCCGTGCGGCATTCAAAGCGGTAACCGACAGTAAGCAGGTTGCCATGCTTGTGCCAACCACTGTTCTGGCAGTGCAGCACTTCAAAACTTTCTCCGAAAGGTTAAAACGCTTTCCTTGCCGTGTGGAATATATCAACCGGTTTAAATCGGCACAGGAACAAACCGTTATCCTGAAAGAACTTGAAGAAGGTAAAATTGATATACTCATTGGCACTCACCGGCTGCTAAGCCAGGATGTAAAGTTTAAGGACATGGGGCTGATGATTATCGATGAAGAACAAAAATTCGGGGTTGCCGCCAAAGAGAAACTTAAAAAACTCCGTATTAATGTTGATACACTGATACTTACAGCTACTCCAATTCCACGGACACTGCAGTTTTCGATGATGGGTGCCCGCGATATGAGCGTTATCAATACTGCCCCGCCAAACCGCTACCCGGTACAAACCGAGGTGCATGTTTTTAACGAAGAAGTCATACGCGATGCCATCAGTTACGAACTGTCGCGTGGCGGACAGGTATTTTTTGTGAATAACCGGATCCAGAACCTGATGGAACTTGCAGGCCTGGTTCAACGCTTGGTTCCTGATGCCAGGGTGGGAGTAGGACATGGCCAGATGGACGGGCATAAACTCGAGAAAGTAATGCTTGGATTTGTGGAAGGGGACTTTGATGTACTGGTTAGTACAACAATTGTTGAATCAGGTCTCGATATCCCTAATGCCAATACAATCCTTATCAACGATGCTCACCATTACGGCTTAAGCGACCTGCACCAGTTGCGTGGTCGTGTCGGGAGGTCGAATCGCAAGGCATTCTGCTACCTCCTTGCCCCACCCATGACTGTTTTAACCGATGAAGCGCGCAAGAGGCTGAAAGCCATCGAGGAATTTGCCGATATCGGCAGCGGGTTCAACATTGCCATGCGTGACCTCGATATCCGGGGCGCAGGTAACATACTGGGTGCCGAGCAAAGCGGTTTTATTACCGAAATCGGTTTCGAAATGTACCAGAAAATCCTTGACGAGGCCGTGCACGAACTCAAACTCGCCGAATATTCCGAATTGTATGCACATGAAATTGATGCTGAATTTGTACGTGAATGCCAGATCGAGACCGACCTCGAAATCCTGATACCCGATGCATACATCAGCAACATTACCGAAAGGCTGAGTTTGTACAAAGAACTCGATAACATTGATTCAGAAGAAGCCTTAGGCGCTTTCCAGGAACAATTGATCGACCGGTTCGGGCCGGTTCCTCTCGAAACCCAGGAGTTACTCAATGCCATACGGCTTCGCAAGCTTGCCAAAGCATTGGGTATCGAAAAGCTTATACTCCGCAACCAGGCTATGACAGGGCATTTTTTAACTAACGAGGCTTCCCCTTTTTACCAGAGTGAAGTATTCACGGCTGTGCTGAAATATGTGCAAACCCATACCTCCTCATGCCGGATGAAAGAAGGATCCGGTAAGCTGACAATTACGTTCCAGAAAATAAATTCAGTAAAGGATGCATTAAGAGTATTGAATGATTTTGGTATCGATGAAAAGAGCTAAACGGAATATTTAACACACATTCTTTCCTGTTAACTATCTTCGGTTAACCGTTTTCAACAACTGCACTTAACCTTTTGGTTCAATATTATTATGCGTTTGTAATAGAACTGTTATTCCCTCGTTTTAAACCAAAATAAATTTTATGCGTAAGGCTAAAGTGATTTTCATACTGCTTTCCTTTATTTTCATGTGGCCAGGATTCACAGAAGCTCAACAGCAATGGATGGTGTACCTGAAAGACAAACAGCATAATGATTTTAATCCTTATACGTACTTTGATAGCAAAGCGATTGAGAGGCGGCTTAACTCAGGTCTTGCAGTTGACGATCCTTCTGATTGGCCTGTAAATGAAGCGTATGTTAATCAAATCACCCCGCTGGTAACTGAGGTTGTGATGATCAGCCGCTGGTTTAATGGGGTGGCAGTCGAGGCGGATGCCACACAGATCTTGAATGTTAAAAATCTACCTTTTGTGCTTGATATTGAATGGGTCGAACCACTCAGGCTGCAGGTTGCATCATATCAGGATTATGATACAAGCATGAATGCCGGCCAGGCCGAAGTCCTCAGGGGGCAAATAAATACACTGGGAGCCGAAGCCTGGCGCAATGCAGGAATCAATGGCAAGGGAATGCGGATTGCAATTTTTGATGTGGGTTTCCTCAATGCCGATCATGTTCCTGCATTTGATGATATACGTAGCGATAAGCGTTTGATTGCAACTCACGATTTCACCAGCCGGAAAAAGAGTAATTATGTATTTTACGGCAACGCCCATGGCACTGAAGTATGGTCGTGTATTGCAGGCAAAGTTGGTGAAACACAGATTGGGCTTGCAACTGGGGCCGAGTTTTTACTGGCTAAAACCGAAAAAGATTCGGAAAAATTCGCTGAAGAGTTAAACTGGCTTGCTGCCGCAGAATGGGCCGATAAAAATGGGGCCGATATTATAAACAGCTCTTTGGGTTATACCGGTAAGCGATACTTCAGCTGGCAGATGGACGGGAAAACCTCTTTTGTTACCAGGGCAGCAAATATGGCTGCACGTAAAGGAATGCTGGTTGTAAATGCTGCTGGTAACGAGGGAACCGATGCATGGCATACCATTGGCGCACCGGCTGATGCCGACAGCGTTCTTTCGGTTGGTGGTATCGATCCCGAAACCGGCTATCACATAGCATTCAGTTCCTACGGCCCGACCTCCGATAAACGCATGAAACCAAACGTTGCAGCTTACGGGCATGTTACAGCTGCCGCACCTTCCGCATTGACAAGTACCCAGGGGACATCGTTTTCATCACCCCTGGTTGCCGGTTTTGCTGCATGTGCCTGGCAAACCAACCGATCTCTTACGAATATGCAGATTTTCAGCGAAATTGAGAAATCGGGAAACCTGTATCCCTATTTCGACTATGCGCATGGATTTGGTATACCGCAGGCTGATCATTTTCTGAATCGAGACAAAAAAACAACAGAGCCAACATTCCGGATTGTTGAAAACGGCGACAGTATTACCGTTTTTATAAATAAAACATTTACTCTGAATGGAACGAACCCGGGAGAATCCGAATATAAAAACCAACTCCCGGATGGCACAGAAAAGCGGGAAATGAACGACTTTTTTTATTACAACATCATGAACAAGGCTGGGGTAATCGACAGTTATTATGTCCTGGTTGTATCACAACAGGAAGTGCTTACTGTTCTGAAAAGCAATTATAGGGACGGCGAAACCCTGAATCTGCATTTTGCCGGTTATTCGCTGTCAGTTAAACTCTAACAATCCTAATATGAAAGCTTTTCTGATTTTTCTATTGTTTTCCATATCAATTATAACCTTTTCGCAGGAAGTCCTCCTCGGGCAGGATGTTAAGCCCGATACGCTGAGGCCTGTATTTGGCCCTAACCTCAGGCATTTTGCATATGGCTATTTGGGAATCGGGGTCCCTGTTCCATTTAGCGGAACCGGCAATTATGTGATGCCGGGTGTTTCGTCAACTTTAAGTTTTGGAATAAGATACAAACGCAGGTTATCGAACACCTTTGCACTTGGATTGGACTTGGGTATGAATTTTTCCGGCTTCAGGATAAAACAGGATGCAGGCAAGACCGTTCCTGATAAAGAAATAAACAGGAAGGAGAAATTTCAGGTAAACACTAGCGTTGGATCGGCCTACTTTCGAATAAATGCAGGCCGTCGCGGCAACTACATGGGCAACTACCTTGATTTAGGCGCCTTTGGCGGCTGGAATATGGCGAAAAAGCATAAAACCGTGAATGACAATACCAATGGTGAAAAAGTAAAAGTTATCACCGGCAAACTGAGTTATATCGAAAACTTCTCTTACGGAGTGCTGGGCCGCATTGGCATTAACCGGTATACGATTACAGCCCGATACCGGCTGAGTGATATCTTTACGCCTTCGTATTCCATCCCCGAACTTCCCCGCCTTACGATTGGAGTTGAAGTAGGGCTTTTAAAAGAGTAATTTCAAAAAAAAGGAGGCTGTCAATATCTGACAGCCTCCTTTTAACCTGAATATTGCAGAGTTATTCAAACAATACTTTCTGGTTCCATATGCTATGGGTGGTTGTTATTTTAAGAAAATATATGCCTTTATATGAGCCGGGGAAGGAATAAGTTAGGATGTTCTCGCCATTACTTAGCCTAACAGCATTTTCGTATAAAATTTTACCGGTCACATCTATAAGTTGCAGTGTCCCTTTATCTGCCGAAGCAGTAAAACAGGAAACTTTAACATTTCCATTATAAATTGGATTTGGGTATACAAGCATTCGATTGCTGACAGGTGTTTCATTCGCATTTATTCCTGTAATAACTCCACCATTACTGGTGAAAAGTTTGACAAAATTCTGGTAATAAATATTGGCAATGGTTGCATCATGAACAACCAGTGTATTCTCGTCGTTGTCATTGTCGGCAGCTGCGCTCCAGTTATGAGATCCTGTAAATACTATAGGATCTGATGTGGGAGCACCCTGATCAATAATCATATATTTATTATGCATGATCCCTGAACTTCCATAAAAAATATAATGGGTTGAACCCAGGGCGGCAAGAAGTGTTGTATTTACCGAAGATGAATTATTGCCCTGAACATCGGTGAGCATATTTACAATATTACCAGCCGATTTGCTTGCGGCAATAGCCGTGGCAATTTCATCACGGGTAAGCAGCATGGTGGCGATACTCAGATCATGGTTGGTTGTGCTGATTTTTTGCACAATTTGGGCGTTAACTCCATCAGTAGGGCTGAAGTAGGACTCAACCCTTTGACCTTTAATTTTAAATTCGTGAGGAGTATTGTTCTTTTTCGCGGATCCGAAACGTGCAGTTGTAGCATTTGGGGTGCTTGTTGTTGAACCCCACATTTCTTCAAATTCAATCTTATAGGCACGTGCAAGGCTCTGATCCTGTACAATAATTACATTATTGGCATCCAGGTTGATCTGGTCGGAAGTTAAATTAGTTGACCCTGTCCATACCAGCGGATCATTTGCATTTACTGACTCGGCGTCAAAAATAAAAAACTTGTTATGCATGATACCTGCACGGTTGGAACTGTTCGGGCCTTTGAGTACATGCATGTTTGATCCTGTAAGTTCGTTCAAACCCATGTTTGCCGTGGTTCCACATCCGATCACACGAACAGTCACCCCCCTTGTGGCAGCTGAATTTAATGCAGTGCTGATATTGCTTAAGCCGGAGTTGTTCATATTGTAAATGGCCAGATCAATGGTATATTTAGCCCGATTGATATACTTTATAAGAGTGTCATCAATTGCCTGGTTTAGGAAAATAGCGTTTACGCCGGTGGAAACTGAATTGTCGACAGCTGTGTTAAAATATACCTTTATATCTCCGCTTGAGTTGGAAATTGTCGTAAAAGGCATAACTCCTGAAAAAGCAGTGTCACTCGCATTTACCGAAAACGCCTGGACCCAGACAACCTGCCCGGCTGAAAATCCTGTTAATGCAATGCTGTGGCTGGTGGAACCACCTGTGCCGCTTGACTGGTTGGATCTAACAGTTGTTGCTGATGATCCGTAAAACATCTGTGTGGTACCGAAAATATTTGTGAACCATGTAAAATCGAGTTCAGTCGTTGTGAAATTTGTGTTGGTCAGGGCATTTGTCAGATAAATAGAACTGATCTTTTGTATATCGGCTATAGTGCGGGGAAGCATCTGGTATCCTCCTGTGCCGGTATAAGTATATTGCGATAATACGGATGTAACGTTTACCAGGCCACTTGGAATTGGCTGGCCGATAATATCAGTCTGCCCGGTTTTAATGAAAATATTTACACTACCTCCATTGGCATTAATTGCGTAGGTTTTATTCCCGGCAAAAACGCCACCGGCATCAACGAAAGTTGCATTCATAACTTCCATTAATCTGCCCTCGTAGGTTTCACCAACCTGTTGTGGGGTTAATACGATGGGTGCAGGAACAGTATTGTTTGATGATCGCACAACGACACTTGCCAGGGGGTCAAGTTCGAGCAGGCCGTTATAGTTTTTTAGTGTGCCTGTTACAGTAACGGAATCACCTTTATTAACAGTATTAACTGATGCCCCGTAAGCAGCTATGCCGGCGGTATTATCCTGGAAGTAACGTATCGGGCCCCATTCACTTCCATGAGTAACAATGCCTTTAACGGTTACAACGGTTCCTAATGCCATTCCACGGGCTTCCAGAATGGTGTTTTGCGCATTTGTAAAGGTTGAAATTCCCAGTATGATAAGGGAAAGGATAAACGATTTTTTCATGTAATGTTTTTTGTCTTAGTAAGGTTAAATGTATTTCTCCGATATCAATGGGATTGGTCCCTTGAAGCCATGCTTCAAATCAGCTACGAATTTAATCGTGTTGCCTTATCGGCTCTGCTGCGAAGAATTGAATCAAAACAATCAGTGTACAAAACTACAGTATTTTTTCATTTAAATTGCGAATCAGCATTAAATCTACCATAAATTCGATTTTGTGCATATATTAAGTGAATCATTTTCAAGACAGTAACAGGGGAAGTGGAATATATCACGAATAAAGGTTACAGGTTTGATATGAAAACTTTGCAAAAGAATGTTCTACCCGCCTGTAAATCATAACAGTTCTTAAAATAAACGCTATATCCTTTATTTTTTTTAATTTAGACGCGTCTTAAAAACATACATAGTGTCCGATAGCCTGGTAATAATACCCACCTATAACGAGAAGGAAAACATCGCTAAGATGATCCGGAAGGTATTCTCATTGTCCAAAGATTTTCATCTGCTAATAGTGGAGGATAATTCGCCCGATGGTACCGGGGCAATCATAAAAGGCCTGATGCCCGAATATGAGGGGAAGCTCTTTATTTTGGAACGCAAAGGCAAACTCGGGCTTGGCACAGCTTATATTGATGGTTTCAGATGGGCTTTGGCCAGGAACTACGAATATATTTTTGAGATGGATTGTGATTTCTCACATAATCCTGAAGATCTGGTCCGCCTGTATAATGCCTGTGCTGTGGATGGTGCTGATGTTGCCATTGGCTCGCGCTACATCAAAGGTGTAAATGTGGTTAACTGGCCCATGGGTCGGGTGCTCATGTCGTATGGAGCTTCGATGTATGTCCGTTTTATACTTGGAATGCCTGTTGCCGATACAACTGCAGGGTTTAAGTGTTACTCAGCCAAGGTGTTGCGGACTATTGATCTCGGAGCTGTAAAGTTTATGGGCTATGCTTTCCAGATCGAAATGAAATACACCGCCTGGCGACTGGGTTTCAAGATTACCGAAGTGCCTATTATTTTTACCGACCGCACCGAAGGTACTTCTAAAATGAGTTCAAAAATATTTAAAGAGGCATTCCTTGGAGTGATGAGCCTGAGGTTTAAAAAAATAAAACCCCTCGTAAGTTAAAACCCCGGTATTGCCATAAGTGCGAGCAACTTTGTAATTGGAATTGATTATCAGTATGTTTCAGCCCTCTGACAAAATTTCTCATTTATTATTATACGATTTATATTAGCTGTAATATACTGCAAGGAATGAATATATATATTTTTTGAAATCGAATAGAATTTCTGGAATATGAAAGGCGATTTATAATTACTTTTGTAGAACATAAAAAATCTTTAACCTTTAAAACGATAACCATGAAAAAACGTTTACTCTCAAAAAAACTTATTATGCTGTTGCTTCTTGCCGGGCTTGCAACCACCGGGTGGTCGCAAATTCTCTACGAAGCATTTGATTATCCTGCAGGTGCGTACATAGGTGGAAACGGCGATGCCGGTTCAACCTCGAATAACTGGACAACTCACAGTGTTACTGCAGGGCAAACAACGACAATTGATATCCAGGCAGGAAGTTTAAATTACACTGGTTTAGCTAGCTCGGTTGGGAATAAAGTTTATATTTTTGGCAATGCCAATGCTACAAGCCGGGATGTAAACAGGGCCTTCACTTCAACAGCTACTACGCTTTATTTCTCAGCTTTAATCAATATTGTTGATAATAGCCAGATACTGGCAGCAGGTGACTATTTCATGTGTTTCGGATCAACAGCCGGCACATCAGTTCCTGGCCTGGGAGCACGCTTAGGTGCAAAATTAGCAACCAGCGGAACCAATTTCAGGTTTATGATCGAGAATATTTCAGGTGGTACACCAACATTTACCGACAACGGAGCAGACCTGAATTTTGGAACCACCTACCTGGTAGTTGTTAAATACAATATCAGCGCACCTTTATCTGTTGCAACCATGTGGGTAAATCCTACTTCGTTAGGCGGTGCCGAACCTACAGGCGGTATTGCAAACAGTACCGGAACAAACACGTTCACAACTTTTGCTTCAATATGTCTTCGTAATAATGCAACAACTCCCAAAGCCAATATCGACGAAATCAGGGTTGGTGCCACATGGGCAAGTGTTACCCCCGGAACTGTTGGAATCAGCAAAAAAGAACAATCATTAACATCCATTTATCCTAACCCGGCAACCACATCGTTCAACGTGGTAGCCCCTGAAGGCAAATACATGGTTACTGTCAGTAATTCAATAGGATCGCTGGTTAAGACAGCTGATCTGAATGGAACCGGTAAAGTTGAAATATCGGATTTACTCCCGGGAATGTATTATGTTACTGTTCAAAATCAGAGGACAAACATAAAAGAAATTCATAAACTTATCGTCAGGTAGGTTCCGGAATTCATTTAATTAAGGAGGCAGTGAAGAATAGTTTCTTCGCTGCCTCTTTTTTTAGCTGTCGTCCTTAGCGGAAATTTTGCCAGGAGAGAGGTATTCTTTTATCCGGTAAAGGACAACATGGGTATTAACCGGCAAATATTCAGTGCTGTATTATTAATCCATAAGATTAAATGTCATCACGTAATAATTTGATCGGGATAGAACACAGATATTAAAACAACTGGTTGCAATAAGAAATAGTTCTTTCAGCATCGTTGTTTATATTTTCTGATGTGTAGGGTAAAAATTCCAGAGTAAATGACTATTCCGGACAGACAGAACCCATAAATCCGGATGAAAGTGTCTTTTGAAATCCTGCCTCACAGCACGTTCATGTTTTAATTGGAATGGCAGGGAGTTCATCCAGGGCTGCAAGCCCGATCGGTCCTGGACCAGTTTATTGTGCTCTGCTTACTTTGTTTTATTCCTAATATACGATGTACTGCTCTGGAAACCTTTTCCCGATGC
>CAISRK010000155.1 GCA_903887815.1 uncultured Bacteroidales bacterium
GAACTCGACTGGTCACCGAAGATCCAGCTCGATGAAGGACTGGTTCAAACTATAGCTTATTTTGACAGGCTGATTAAGTCATAATTTCAGCACCAAACTAAAAACTCAAAACATTGAATTGAAAATGTAAAAGTTCGGTTGCATCCTTTTTACATTTTGTGTTTGCTGTTATAAAATTATCCTAAAGAAATGAAAATACTGATCACCGGGTCGAACGGACAGTTGGGAAGCGAAATCAGGGAACTGGCTGCAGGGTATCCGCTTTATGAGTTCATTTACACTGATGTAGCCGAACTCGATATAAGCGACATTGGCAACATTAAATCTTTTTTTGACCTTCAAAACCCCGATGTTGTAATTAATTGTGCTGCCTATACCGCGGTTGACAAAGCTGAAACTGACAGCGAAACAGCGTTCCTTATAAATGCTGCAGCTCCGGGTAACCTTGCCCGAGTGGCAGCCGGATCTGGTGCTTTCATGGTGCATATATCATCCGATTATGTGTTCGATGGCCATCATTTCACCCCTTACACCGAAACTGACCCTCTGAACCCGGTTTCGGTATATGCCCGCAGTAAAAAAGCCGGGGAAGATGCTGTTTTACAGGAAGCCGGGAGAGCAGTTATCATGCGTACATCGTGGTTGTATTCTTCGTTTGGGCACAATTTCGTTAAAACAATTATGAAATACGGGGTTGAACGCGATTCGCTGAATATTGTTTTTGACCAGACCGGCACTCCAACCTATGCCCGCGACCTGGCAAAAACCATACTCGACATCCTTCCTCTTGCTATAACGAATGAAAAAACGGAAGTTTATCATTACTCTGACGAAGGTGTTGCCAGCTGGTACGACTTTGCAAAGGCCATTCAGGAATTTGCAGGTATCGATTGCAAAATAAACCCTATCACAACCCAGGAATATCCATTGCCTGCCGACAGGCCGTTTTACAGCGTATTGGATAAATCGAAGATCCGGAATAAATTTGCAGTTGAAATACCCTACTGGCGCGACAGCCTGAAAATCTGCATAATGAAAATCCAGGGAAAATCCGGCTTATAGCATTCTTGGAAAATATATGCTTAATCCAGTTTCTGAAATCTGAACCATTTGAGGGTTCTCTCATTCACCTGTATTAACTATATGACCTAACTAAGATGTGTTTATCCTTGAATAACCCAGAATAGATATCTGATACGCCTGTATTAAATTCCTGCTATTTCCCGCCCATTTTAAAGCAAATTTCAGGCAAAAAGTAAATTAGCTTACACATAATTATAATAGCAGCATTTAAGCTCAAATAGTTCATTGAATTAAAGGCGGTATTCCTGCTTCAGATTCTCTACTGATTTCCAGGAAACTCTTACCACGATTTATATACTAAAAAAACGCTAAATTTGAAACACCGAATTAAAAGGTGGATTCTATTGAAAAGCAGTTCACGGTAAATAATAAAATGATATACACACGGATTTCATTCAGGTAAATCAAATGACTTATGCCCCAAGCCTATAAAAAAGACAGAAAGCCCCAATCAGTACCCAAAAAAGATATTAAAATCATTGCTAAACCTATCCCCTGGTACAGGAACGAATATATCATTGGCTTTATCCTAGCAGCTATTGCATTCATATTGTATGCAAATACCTTTAAAAACGATTATGCACTTGACGATTACTTTGCTATAACTACCAATAAACTTGTGAAGGAAGGATTCCAGGGGATTCCAAACCTGCTTAGGACTGATTTCTGGCAGAGTGCCGACAAAAATCTTGGGTATTACAGGCCTCTTTCGCTTATAACCTTCGCTATTGAATTCCAGTTTTTCGGGTTGTCGCCTCACATAAGCCATTTTATAAATGTTCTGCTTTATGCGCTCACGGTTTTCTGCCTTTTCAAGCTCTTACGAAAACTTTTCCCGGACTCAAATATATTATTTTCAACCATTATAACCTTGCTATTTGCAGCGCATCCCCTGCATACCGAACTGGTTGCCAACATCAAAGGCCGCGACGAACTGCTGAGCTTCCTGGCCATTATTTTAATGCTCTGTTTCAATCTCCGTTTTATTGATACCGGTAAAATCGTTTGGATGGCATTCAGCCTCATTTCACTATACCTGGGGCTGTTATCAAAAGAAAGCGCCTTTGTCGGAATTGCTTTACTCCCGCTGGTTGCCTACTATTATAAAAAAACCAGCATTGGAGCACTTTTCAAACTATGCCTTCCCTTTGTGGCTGTGTTTGCTTTGTTTTTCATCCAGAAAACCCTGCTCCTCGGCAACAGCGCCGCATCAGTACCGAAGGATCTTATTTTCTACCCTTACTTTCAGCCTGAAATACGCTATGCATCATCATTTATGCTGTTCCTGTATTATTTCAGGATGCTGCTGTTTCCACATCCATTGTTGTACGATTATGGATTTAACCAGCTACCGGGTGTTCAATGGGATAATATACAGGCGCTTGCAGGTCTGCTGCTTTTCCTGGCTATAGTGACTATAGGAGTTTATTATGCCTGGAAGAAAAAACCTATGGGATTCGCAATATTGTTTTTTTATATTACAATTGCCCCGGCCATCGGATTTGTATTATTACGCGGTGGCATTTTTGCGGAACGACTGCTCTACGCCTCTTCGTTTGGTTTCTGCATAGCTGTAATGCTTCTGCTCGATAGAGTTCTGCAGACCCGATTTATAAGTAATGCAGCTCCCCGTATTGCAAAACCGGGTCAGTTGCCACTGCTTATCGGTGTGTCTGCAATTGCATTTATTGGCTTTTCATATAAAACCATTACGCGCAACCACGACTGGAAGGATAATTTCACTTTGGTTTCGGCTGACCAGAAGGCAGGTTCCAATAGTGCGCAAAATCATTACCAGTATGGTATGTTATTGATCGACAAGGCAAATACGGGTCCCCGGCTGGCTAACCGGGATTCCCTGTTAAAGGCAGGAATAGTACCACTTAAACTGGCAGTAAAAATGGTGCCAAACTTCGCTGATGCCTATTTCAGGCTTGGATTTGCATATGAGTTACTCATGGAAACCAACCCTTCGCGCACTACTGTGGATACCGCCCTTCTTTATTTTACCCGTGCCACCGAAACCGGTCCAACCATGAGCTCCGCATTCATTCACCTGGGGCATATTAATAACTGGCTCCGCAATTACGATAAATCCCTGCAGTATTATTCTAGAGCGCTCGATCTGGACCCCGGGAATGAAGCGATCAAAGCAAAACTGAACGAAATAATTGAGGCACAGAAACAACTGGGATTAAAATAAACAGGCCGGCTTACCGATAATTAAAGTAATGACTTTTGAAATTTACCACCTAACTTCAGCAATTCAAATCGTCAAGCACTCAAAATGTTCGCAAACCATAGATTAACAATGATTTTCAAAGAACTTATTGTTTTTTAGTGGACTCTA
>CAISRK010000156.1 GCA_903887815.1 uncultured Bacteroidales bacterium
ACGCCGCTTCATAACGGTTTTTTGCTCGACAACAGGGGAATTACTGCAAATGTGGCTTTTCTGAAATTAACTTATGAAGAATACTCGAAACTTTCCAAAACGCCTTCAGCCGGTGAGCTCATGAAGATGATCCTTGACCCTGACCCCCTGTCAGTAATGTACGTGTATGTTAAGCTACCCGCACGTGAAAATCTTGTAAATGAGTTAAATACAAAAATCGATGCCAATAATTTTTCGGGGTTTACGAAGCTTAAATAGTATATTTAGCAGATCGGATTTCAAAAAATTATAGCTGCTTTATTATATGTATCCGGTTAATATGTTAATAACTTTTGCAAAAAATGTGACCTGGTTACATATTATGAACTGAACATATATATATTTTTTCTACTTTTGCTTTGAGTAATTCGGGATTTTACGATTAGAATCCCGGAAAAATCAAACTTATTAACTAGCACTCCATCATTGGAAAATTCAATCCCGCTTGTTAGAACACTGGACGGCAGAAGTTTTTACTATGCCTTTCTGGCTGGAGCCCAGCGCATTTTTGAGAATCAGGGCCTGCTTAATAAAATGAATGTTTTCCCGGTTGCCGACGCTGATACAGGTACTAACCTTGCCAGCACAATGCGTTCCATTGTCGACAGCCCTATTCCTACCAATAATATTAAAATGACAGCTGCAGCGCTCGCTGATGCTGCCCTAGTGGGAGCCCGAGGTAATTCCGGAATTATTTTCGCACAGTTTCTGTATGGTTTCAGCAACGAAATACAAAATGAGGAAAACCTTACAGTCGAAAAATTCTCCCGATCGATAACCAAAGCTGTTACCTATGCATACGAGGCCATAGCTAACCCTGTAGAGGGAACAATGATTTCGGTGATCCGCGAATGGGCCGAGTTTATCAATACAGTAAAAGAACTGATTGACGATTTTGTTGAACTGCTCATCAAAGCGTTCCAGGTTGCCAAGGAATCACTTGCCGATACTACCCGCCAGCTTGAAGTTCTTGCACGGGCGAATGTAGTAGATGCAGGTGCAAAAGGATTTGTACTTTTCCTCGAAGGAATGATTGATTTCTTCAAAAACAGGCAATCGATACGCCGTTTGGCCATTCCGATGAATGACATGACGATGGATGAGGTTGTGACCGATTCGCACGAAGAGGTAACATTCCGGTATTGCTGTGAAGCCATGCTGGCGCTTGATCTGCATCCGGGTCAGACAAAAGATACTATCAAGAGCGCAATTTCCAATATGGGCGATTCGATGGTTGTTGCAGGATCGGAGAAACGCCTGCGTATTCATATTCATGCCGATGAACCTATTAAACTTTTCGAAGCAATAAGTAAAAGAGCATCAATTACGTATCAGAAAGTTGATGATATGGTAATGCAAAAGGAAATATCGCATAATGCAAAATGGCCCATTGCACTTGTTACAGATTCAACCTGCGATTTACCAGCCGAAATACTCGAAAAATACCAGATCAGCATGATACCGCTTACCTTGCAGGTTGGCGCATCACTTTTTCTCGACAGAACTACCATTGCAAGCGAACAATTTTATAATCTCCTTGAGTCGTCCCCGGTATATCCGTCCACATCGCAACCATCGTATAAAGATTTTATAAATAAATATTCTTACTTGGGGTCGCATTATAAATCGATAATCACGATTCACCTCAGTAAACATTTCAGCGGTACCTTCTCGAACAGCCAGCGTGCAGCGAAAGCTGTTAGTGAGCAGAACGGCAAAGAAATAACTGTTTTAAATTCGAACCGAATCTCAAGCGGGCTTGGTCTCACCGTACTTCGCGCTGCCGAAGCCATTGAACAAGGGAAAACACACAGCGAAATTATTGACCTGGTCGAATCCTGGAGCACGAAAAACCATTTGCTCGTAAGTGCCCTCACTGTAAAATACCTTGTAAAGAGCGGGCGTTTGAGTCATTCGAAAGGGGTTTTAGGCAAGCTACTCAGGTTGCGGCCGATTATCGAAATTAACGACGACGGGAAAGCCGTAACGTTTGGCAAAGCCTTCAACCAGAAAGGCAGTATGAAGCTGGTTATGAATGAAGCATCACGTGTTCTGGAAAAAGGGGAAATATGGGGCTATGCCATTTCGCATATAAAAAATCCTGAAACCGCAAACTGGTATGCTGCTCAAATGGAAACCCTTACCGGTAAAAAGCCGCTGTTTATAAACGAATGCAGTCCTGTTTTAGGAGTGCATGGCGGGCCGGGCACGGTGGTTCTTTCAATTATGGAGAAATAAACTTCCTATATCTGCCTTTTCTTTACTAAAATTCTGTTTATGCTTTCTGATTTCGGCCAGGTTGCAATAGTAGTTTTTATAGCCATGAATTGTATGTTTCTGCTTGCCCTGGTACTTAAGAACAATAGTATTATTGATATATTCTGGGGTCCCGGGTTCAGTATAATAGCGGTGTTCCTTCTTTTCCCGTTCGATTCATACGGCTTTGCTCAACTGCTTTTTACTGCTCTGCTCACCCTGTGGGCTGCCCGCTTATCCCTCCATATTTTCCTTCGTAACCGGGGGAAGGCTGAAGATTTTCGATACGCCTACTGGCGAAAAACGTGGAAGCACTTTATTGTGCGGAGCTATTTCCAGGTCTTCATGCTGCAGGGATTCCTGATGCTAGTAATCGCATTGCCTGTAATAGCATTTCTTACAGGCAGTTTTTTTGAAATTACAGGTTTTTCCTGGGTTGGAAGCATAGTATTTCTTACAGGATTTCTGATGGAATCAACAGCGGATTACCAGTTGAAGATATTCAGGCAGAACGCTGAAAACAAAGGAAATATTATCCGCACAGGTTTGTGGAACTATTCGCGGCATCCGAATTATTTTGGCGAAGCTCTGCTTTGGTGGGGATTATGGATTTATTCCGTGCACGGAACTCCCTGGTATATAACCATTATAAGCCCGGTAGCAATTACCTTATTGGTACGGTTTGTTTCGGGTGTGCCAATGCTCGAAAATAAATACCGCATGCACCCGGAATGGGCCGACTATTGTTCGAAGACTCCGGTTTTTATTCCGCGTTTCAGGTAAACGGTTCCAAAATCCTTTTTTTCGTTTCATACTCTTTTCGTACTTTCGCCGGGTGAGCGGTTAAAGCATGTTCGTCGGAAACTGCTTGCTTAATAACTGAAAACCTGGCATTTATATGATAACACAGCAGCTGATTAATCCCCGTAGCATAGTAATAATCGGTGGTTCGAACGACATAACCAAACCCGGCGGGAAAGTTCTGAAAAACCTGATCGACAACCATTTCGGCGGAAGCCTTTATGTTGTAAACCCAAAAGAAGACATCATACAGGGAATTCCCTGTAACAAAACTGTTGATGAGCTTCCCCAATGCGACCTGGCCATATTGGCTATAGCTGCAAAATACTGTCCCGATACAGTTGAGAAACTCGCCCGCGACAAGCAAACCCGCGCTTTTATTATTCTTTCGGCAGGTTTCCACGAGGAGAGCGCCGAAGGCGCACTGCTTGAAGAAAAAATCGTTGACACAGTAAACCAGTACGATGCATGCCTGATCGGTCCCAACTGTGTTGGCATGATGAACCACCACCATACATCGGTTTTCACCACCCCTATTCCGAAACTCGACCCCATGGGAGTTGATTTTATTTCCGGTTCAGGCGCTACAGCTGTATTTATCATGGAGGCATCCATACCGAAAGGCCTTACGTTTTCGAGTGTATATTCTGTTGGCAACAGTGCCCAACTGGGTGTGGAGGATGTGATAAAATACCTCGATGAAACCTATGTTCCCGGAAGCAGTTCGCCTGTTAAACTGCTTTATATTGAGAGTGTCATTAAGCCGGACATGCTTTTAAAACATGCCGCCTCGCTGATTAGGAAAGGCTGCCGTATAGCGGCAATAAAAGCAGGCAGTTCGGCTGCCGGGAGCCGAGCCGCATCGTCGCACACTGGAGCACTGGCTAGCCCCGATGTTGCCGTGGAATCGCTTTTCCGCAAAGCGGGAATTGTGCGTTGTCACAGCCGCGAAGAACTTGCTACCGTAGCATGTGTTTTCATGCATAAAGCACTCAAAGGTAAAAATATAGCCGTTATCACCCATGCTGGCGGTCCTGCCGTTATGCTTACCGATGCTTTATCAAATGGCGGGCTCGAGATACCACATCTCGAAAACACTGAATTGCTTGCAAAATTATTCCAGGGCTCTTCGGTTGCCAATCCCATTGATTTCCTGGCAACAGGAACTGCCGAACAGCTTAGCTTTATTATTGATGCCTGCGAAAATGATTTCCCGCAGATCGATGGTATGGCTGTTATTTTCGGCAGCCCCGGACTGTTCGAAGTATATGATGTGTACAAACTGCTGGACGAAAAAATGCATTCCTGCAGCAAGCCCATCTACCCTATTCTTCCTTCGATTATAAACGTTAAGAATGAAATTGAATATTTTATAGGCCTGGGGCGCATCAACTTCCCGGATGAAGTAAATTTCGGGAATGCACTCTGTAAGGTTTTCAATACCCCGGCACCGGGACCTGAAATTACCGAACAACCCGAAGTAGATAAAGTTGCTATACGTGCGATTGTCGATGAAGCCGCTGACGGCTATCTTCATCCTGAAAAGGTCCAGGCACTTTTTGATGCCGCAGGCATTCCGCGTGCCGGTGAGGCTGTAGTTACGGATAAGGAATCGGCTATACAGGCCGCTTCGAAACTCGGCTTACCGGTTGTTATGAAGGTTGTAGGCCCTGTTCATAAATCGGATGTGGGTGGAGTTGTACTCAATGTTAAGAACTTTGACCAGCTGGTAATTGAATTCGAACGAATGATACAAATTAAGGACACAACAGCCATACTAATACAGCCTATGCTCAGCGGGCATTCGGTGTATATCGGGGCAAAACGGGAACCGAAATTCGGCCACATGGTTCTTTGTGGCTTAGGTGGCATTTACATCGAAGTGTTGAAAGATGTTCAGTCGTCGCTGGCACCGGTTTCGCAGGTTGAAGCTGCCGGGATGATTACACGTTTGAAGAGTTACAGCATAATACAGGGCGTGCGGGGACAGGAAGGTTTAAACGAGGAACTTTTTGCCGGTGTGATAAGCCGTGTTTCGGCCCTTTGCCTTGCTGCGCCCGAAATAAGCGAAATGGATATAAATCCCCTGATGGGAAATATGAAAACGCTTAAAGCGGTGGATGCCAGGATCAGGATTGAGAAATAGAATTGCATTTCCAGGTGCTTTTAACTCTGATTGTAAAAATTCATATTAAGCGCAGGAATAATTGCCCAGTGCCCAGTGTTGAGAGCTCAGTGCAGAGTGCTCAGTGCCTTGCAAGCAGCAGGTAACTTACCTGGGGTTGTAAAATCTGAGCACTTGGTAAGGGGCATTCAGAACTTTAACATTAAGTTTATCCGACTCAACGCTAATGGGAAAAAGTAAAACATACAGTAAACGGGAAGAAAAGGCCAATTACCTTACCCATGCATTCGGGTTGCTGATGGCAGCAGTAGCAACTTTTATGCTAATACTAAAGTCATTGGCTGCTGCGAATGGCTGGGCAGTTGTATCCTTCTCCATTTTTGGGTTCGGAATGATGGCTTGTATGCTATCGTCAACAATCTACCATTATGCCACAAATCCGGAAACCAAGGCTGTGCTGCGTCATTTCGATCACGCGAATATCTATGTACTCATTGCGTCAACCTATACTCCTTTCGTGCTGATATTGCTGCGAGACGAAGGAATGTGGGGATGGGGGATTTTTGTTTTGATCTGGCTGATGGCTTTTACAGGCATTGGGTTTAATTTCCGCAGTCTCAAAACAAACAACAACATTAAAACAGCTTATTATGTGCTTATGGGCGTTGTGGTTTTAATTGCCGTTAAACCCCTGATCGACGTTTGTTTGGCAAAACATTGCATATCTGTTTTGTACTGGCTGGCGGCCGGAGGTGTTTTTTATATTGCCGGTTCTTTCTTTTATGCTTTAGCCAAACACGAGTTTGTCCACTCGGTATTCCACCTGTTTGTCCTTTTTGGCCTGGCATGTCATATTGTTGCAACCTTCCTGATCCCGCTTTGAGATTACAATTGAACTTTTATAGGCTGATTTTTGAAATACGCTGAAAATCAGAAAAAACTAACGTTAGCAGGCTGTTTGAAAGTAGGTAAAAGATTAATTTTTTAATTAAAATAAGCGTCATGCCTCCCCTGCCGGCTATTAAGGATACATAATTTGTAGGGTAGGTTTGGTGAAAATGTTGATTTTCATTAACTAACCTGATACAGGTTGCTGCTAAATAATTACTAGGCACAGGGCACTCTGCACTCCAGGCACTATAGGCACTCCCACCACCTGCAATAATCCTTATCTCAGCCCAAAAATAAGTGGTATTGCAAAAACCACAAAAATGGTCCAGAGAGCATAAACCGGCAAATAGCTGGCTATTGTCATTTCTACCTGTTTAATTTCTTTGTTCCTGAAATTCACCCGGTACAAATCGATCATAATAAGGACTAAGTTACCGAATATCAAGAGGTTTGAACCCAGCACGGCCGTCCGGTTTGGCGTAAATCCATATTCGCCGAGCCTGTAAAGTATGGCCGATAATGCGACCAGGTCGATCAGCAGCGTGGTAAGCGATAGAGCAAAAAGAGTCATCTCGTTAAAGCGTTGTCGCTTATTTACCGACGTCCCGGAAATTGAAAATACAATAATTCCCATTACTCCTAACAACATGAGATTGAACACGATCAGGAAGTCCCTGTCGTTATAGGGATCTTTCCCTGTTACAAGTATACTGATGAGATAAATAACCAATGTAACCAGTACTATCGGACTGTAAATATTAGCAATCACCGGGGCTATTTTATTCGCAATCAAAGGATAAGCACGAATTATAAAGGTTGCTAAAACGGGTACTGAAACCAGCCCCCAGATGACTATGTAGTCGAAATAGAAATGTTCGATCTTTAAGCCGATGGCTTCAAATAATCCGAGCGTTACCCCGGTCAGAATACCCCCGGCAATCATTATCAACGCTATTAATATTGCTAAATCTCCGTTATGCTTAACGTATTCGATACGTTTGGATTTATCCTTCAGATCAAAGCCGACAAAAATCAGTCCATAGAAGCACCACAACATCAATGGCAGGTGAATACAGGCCAGGATAACCGAACTGCTGCCTCTGTCGGCAGGCAACAGGTTAATGTAAATGGCTGAAATACTAAATACTGAGAATGTAATGAGCAATGGCCTGGTTTTAACCAAACCTTTTGTCAGATGCGTATACAACGATAATCCGAATAGTACAATGAGCCCGGCATTTTTCTGATAGAAAACATAATCTTCTGTTCCTGTACCGAACATCTTGGGTATTTTAATCAACAGCCCGGTTAATGCACAGGTAATAATGAGAAACAGTATATCCGCTTTCCTGACTGTAAAAATATCGTCTTTCAAATGTTCTGCTTCCAGACGGGATTTCCAGAAGTCGGCGATTTTAAAGCCAGCAATTTCAGGGTATATTTCGAAAAAAGCTTTTTCAAATCCTTTTTTATCAGCCCTGTATAACTTTTCGAGCTGAGCAGGATTTTCAACATTGTCCTGGATTTCATTTTTCATAATGACTATTGTCAGGTGTTATTTTTATAAACAGTTTATCCTCTCAGACTTCGACCTAGGGTTATTGATTTTTATTAAATCATGCTTAAAAGTAAATACAAAACAGAAAGCCATGCTAGCATTTTCAGAAATTTTAATAAAATTTATGGATTGGGATGAAATCAATAACGATCATTTAAACTCTATTAAATAAATAGCCCCCTCAACTTTGAACTTTAAACGTTGAACTTTTGAACCTTGAACAACTTTTGAACCCTTATTTCCCACCCAATGCTTTCTCCGTATTGTAAAGATTCACAATCTCCGCCATATCCTGCCAGTGAAGCGTATACGGCTTGTTGGCAAAGGCAACTATGGCTGCGGCAGGAAACCCTGCCAGGAAAATCCACGTTGCAGCAGAACCGCCTGTAACAGCCAGTCCGACAAAGCCCACTGCCATCAGGCCTATAACTGCAATCTTCCGTTCTTTTGTCATATGCTTAACAGCGTAGGTCATTGCCCTGGCTTTAGCCTGCGGAGTGTTGGTTAAATAGGTATCAGCAAACAGCTTCATATTAGTTGTTGTAACAAGCTTTAGCGAATCGTTGCCTATGGTTACAAAATACCCGAAATTCTCTCTTTTCCCGCGGGTGTTTCCATCATCAACAATCATATGATTCCTGTACCCGCTATGCACTGTATCGGACCCGACAAACTCAACCCATCCGTTAACTTGTGGTATTTTTCGGTAAATGTAGAGGCTCATTTCGCCTTTTACCATCTGTTCGGCAAAAACATAATTCTGGCTTGAAGTCATTACCGAACGGTAGTGTTTTCCTTCCATATCAAGCCCGTAAACCCGGCTGGCTGGATAAAGGCGGCCCGGATGATTCCACACCGAAACCATCTGGTCGGTAAAATTCCGCTTTATATAGGCGTAATCAACCACTGAATCGAGCGGGGTGGTGCGGATCACTGCAGGTTTGTAATCGATAAAAGGAATATCGCTGCGGTCAGAATCAGGCCCGTTCGACATTACCGAAATACTGTCGTTCGCCTTTCCGGTTGAACCAGGCTTATCGAAACCTAAAAAGATTTGAGCCAGTATTGCATTTTGGGTAAGAAAGAAGAAAATAAATGCCAGAATCAGGTGTTTCATAAAGTATATTCAATAAAGCAAATATAAACATCTTTCAGATTCGGGCAATTCTGCTAACTTTGCAAAAAAATCCGATATTTATGAAACGAAATGACCTGGGATTTATTCTCCTGGTTTTACTTGTATTGTCTGCTTTTGTATTTATTACCCCTGTCACAAACTGGTACCATAGCTTCAACAAAGAGCATGGATTGATAATGAGTTTCTTCAAATTTGCATTCCTGGCTACTCTGGGCGAAGTAATTGCTTTACGGATAAAATCCGGGAACTATAACCAGCCCGGGTTTGGAATTATACCCAGGATGATTGTATGGGGATTTCTTGGAATAGCTATAAACCTGGC
>CAISRK010000157.1 GCA_903887815.1 uncultured Bacteroidales bacterium
CGGGGCACGCTGATTACACATAATATAAAAGAATTTTCCCGTATCCCGGGACTTCATTGGCAAGACTGGAGCGTGTAACAAAGAACACGATTTACCCGCATATGCCGTTATCTTCCCCGCCGGCCTCCCATAAAATATCCTAGCCCGTCTTGTTTTCTTATATATAATAGTGCCTACTTATGCAGGTGAGATTTGTCAAATGTATGTGCTGGCGAGGCGGTGATATGCGGAAAATTATCATTGTTATAATTTTAACAACATTTTTTCTGAATTCTGTTGTATCGCCAATATGCGCTCAAGAATATATGTTGGGGCAGGATGCGCATATTTTGCCAAAACCAGGAGTTATGTTAAATCCCAGCCAAAGTTTTATCCCCCCTCTTCTAAAAGGCATAAAAATCTATCCAGAAAATCCGTTCAGATTTGACTTTATCATTGATTCAGGTGATTCCCTTTTGATGAAAGACAGTAAGAATGCGTTCAAACAAGAGGCTACAAAATTAATCAAGTATTTTCTGGCAGCCTTAACTGTTCCTGAAGATGATCTCTGGGTTAATCTTTCCCCCTATGAAAAAGACCGGATTATTCCTGATGCTTTCGGTAATACTGTGATGGGGCGGGATCTTTTGGCCCAGGATTATATTTTAAAACAAGTGTCAGCATCATTGATCGATCCACAGAAGAACTTGGGTAAAGATTTCTGGGATAAGGTTTACGCGAAGGCGCAGGCAGAGTTTGGAACGACTGATGTCCCTGTGGATACGTTTAATAAAGTATGGGTTGTCCCTGAAACAGCGGGCGTTTATGAAGACGGGGATAGAGCTATAGTTGTGGACACACATCTTAAAGTAATGCTGGAGGTGGATTACCTTGCGTTCAAGAACAATCATGTCGGCGCGGGGGAAGTTCATCAGAGTGACAAGATTAACAAGATATCTTCAGCCGTTATACGCGAGATAATATTACCTGAGATCGAGAAGGAAGTGAATGAGGGGAAGAATTTTGCTCCGTTGAGGCAGGTCTACTGTTCTTTGATACTGGCAACCTGGTTCAAACGCAGCGTTCAGAAAAATTTCTTAAGCGGTGCGTATGTGGGGCAAAACAAGGTTTCAGGGGTAGAGTTCAAAGGTCCGCAGAATAAAGACAAAATTTATGCCATGTATCTGGATGCTTTCAAGAAAGGTGTCTTTAACTTCATACGCGAAGAAAAAGATCCGGCTGATGATACGATCATGCCTAGGAAATATTTCTCTGGCGGGGCGTTCTTAAAGAATGTAGAGCTTTCACCGCGCCCACAAAGTCAAGTTTTGGGATCTTTCTCAAAGAATGGGAAACGATATACTGCGTCAGCATATTTGGATCCTCAAGGTTTTGATTCTTCTCAAACGGATATGGGCAAACGGAAATTTATGAAGGGGGTGCTGGCCACAGCGGCGATGTTGTTAGTAGCTCCTGGTAGTGTACTGTCGGCAATTCCAGACATGTTTGAAAAGCCCAATATTAGAAAGTTCCTCAGTTTCTTTGATGTCAGGTCAAATCCTGTGACGGGATTTTCACTCAGTCATTATGGAGATGGTTCGCCTAGTGGAATGACGTATGATCAAGCTTTAAGAGCGATCCTGGGGGCTGGTGGACAGAATGCCGGGAAGATCATAAAAACATATTCAAAGAATGTTACAGTGGCCGCAGGTGAGAATGCGCCAGCTACGATGAATGCGAATTATTCTCCGGCAGGGGGTGTTTTCAATAATATCCGTGTTGCTAAATATAATGAGCCCAACTGGTGGGACCGGTGGGAATTCAAGGTTTCAGCAGGGGATAATGCCTGGATCGGCATGGCTGCTTTGCAGCATTACGTAAAGACAAGTGATCCTGTTTTTTTAAGGTTTGCCATAGAAAGGGCTGATTTCTTAATTAAGCTTCAAGATGCTGACGGTGGCTTGCACTACGGCCCGCGCGGGCAATTTATTGAAGGCAGCGATCTAAACCGGCAATGGAATGCTAAGTCCACGGAAGCCAATGAATCTGCCCTTTACTTTTTTGATATGCTTTTTGCGGCAACGCGCAAGCCCCAATACAAGAAAGTCGCGGATAATATTTACAACTATCTGATAAGCAAAATGTATGATCCGTTAACACATACTTTCGCCAGAGGGGAAAGTTATCAGCAAGGACAATGGCGCAAAGACGCACCGGAGTATTTTGTTCCTGATATTATCAGTTGGGCCCCAATGGAACGTATGTTGGCGGATCCTCGCTTCGGGAAAGACAGGCTTGAACGGTTGCGGACGTATGAAATGATGATCGGTGTTGCCGAAAGAGAACGAGGTGTTTACGATGGCACGACGTTCAAGGGTGTGACCTTCCCTTATGGACGCAATGCCAAGATCGTGCACATCGAGTGGTCTTCGCAGTTCGCCTTGAGATATTTGCGCCTCGCCCAGGAGTACCGGCATCAGTCGTCAGCTGCAAAAGATATGACCTTAAAGAGGTTTTATAAGTCCAAGGAGGATGCCTATCAGAAGAAATATCAAGGCCTTGTTGCCAGCCTGGGTTCGTATTTCAAGGAAAAGGATGGGGGTTTGGTCGCTCCGTACGCTGTTTATATCAATGGCTTGGCGGCAGCGCATGTCCCGACAGATTTGGGCTGGAATACGCCTGGCGGGTATGCCTCTGTCGCCAGCACCTACTACGTGTTTGCACTTACCCGATTCGATCCGTTGCTCCTTGGCGGTGGGAGTTTTGATAACGCTACCGCTGAAGTACCCATGGTAACACCGGTGGTCACTGGTATGGAAGATGCTAATACGTTGACGATGCTTTCTAAAGAAAGGGGCAGTGTTAAGGTGAGCCTTGGCGGGCGAGAGATGCCGTTCGAATATCCTGTTTCATATATGGACGGCTTGACGCGTCAATTTGTTGATCCTATTGCAATGAGTGACATGATCAGCCGTACGGTCACTGCTATGAAAAGTGAAGATCCAGCGTTTCATATGGATTCCATCGATAAGGTGCAGGTTGTAGAGAATTCTGTGGATCCCAATACACCCAATAATGTTTTGAGTATCCCTTTCCAGCTTCTTGTCCCTGTCGGGGATCTACGTGAATTGAACACCGAGATTGGCGTTGAAGTAGCTGAGCCCGTGCGAGAAGAACTTTTAATGCTGGCCATAAAGCATGGTGTTAATAAAGCAGCGGGAGATTCGCCTGATCAATTGGAGATAAAGGATCTTCGTTATCTTGGCAGGGATAACGCGCAGTTCAATATCCCCTATTATCCTAACGCGAAGCCGGCAGATTACAATATTGTTATTCCCGTCTTCAATGAAGCTGTCACCTTGGATTTCGTATTAAAATATATTAAGAAGGCAGGTTATTTACACAAAGTCACTTTTGTCAACGACGCCTCTACCGATGGCTCAAAGGAGATATTGGATGCCTGGAAAGCCAAAGAAGGGATCGAGGTGGTGCATATGGTACAGAACAAAAAGAAAGAAGGCGCTATCCGGGACGTCCTTGAAATGTTCCAAAGAGAGGGGCGGCTTACGGAAAAGACGATTTTGCTCGACGCGGAGTCTTTATTGGAGTCTTCACACAAAGATCAGAAACTGGAGGATTTGATCAATCAGGCGGCAGCCTACATGGATGATCAGGATATTTCCGGCTTGGCGTTTCAGTATGATATTTATCTTCCGGAAAAGCCAAGTTTCCTGCAAAAAGCGCAATACTCGGATTTTGTTTCGATGCGTTTTGTTAATCGTTTATTAGGTAAAACAAATAAACTGTGGGTCTTAAATGGACGGGGCGGAATGTTTCGCTCTGACCGATTGTTGGCAGTATTGCAGAACATGGTGCCTGATTTTGAAACCGGAGATCTGTTGGTCACGGTCAATTTAATGAAGAGTGGCTATAAAGTTGCCTATTTTAATAATCTTAATATAGTAAATATGGATGAAGATACTTACAAGGATTACTTTAAACAAAGAAGAAGATGGGCGCGGGGGACCACAAAAGTAGTTGTGAATGAGAAAGGTTTTTATGTGAAGGAAATCAAGGAAATGAGCCGTCTGGGAATTGTGAGCGTGATGAATACCGGCATGCGCATCGCGTTATTAGCGGGGCTTGGGGTATTTCCGTTGGCGCAAGATCCTTTCATGGCCATGCTTGTAGGGTTACCTGTGGAAATGGCCATTTTTACCGCCATTTCATGTCTTTATTCTATTTCAGATGCCAACGCCAGAAGGGACGGTGCGGTGTGGAAGGCATTGAAATGGTCGTTGTTAAATGCTTTATTATATTCGACTGTTACCATCACGGCGAGGTTGATGGGATTTTTTGACGCTGTCCGATTTTTCATCAAGAATCATGGGAGCGAGGTAGAGGATCCCTATGTTGCTGTGCCTTTATCACAAAATAAAATAGTAGCCGCTGATCAAGGTTCGGCGGTGATAAAGAAACCAGTCACCAAGGAGCTTGGTGGTGTTGACTTTAATCCGCAGAATTTGCAGATAAAGACAAGCGGCAAGGGATCAGGGTTGAAATTGCTTGCATGTGAATAAAAATTAGTTTTACAAAAACTCTATTGTTCTTTAGGTGCCGGAATAATCAGGGTTACTTCGAACACCCCATTTTTTACATTTGAAATCAGCAGGTCGGTACGGCCATATATAGCGGCCATTCGTTTCTGTACATTCTTCAACCCTGTTCCTGTCCCTTTCCGCGGAACAGCATCGGGATCAAAATTATTACTGATTGAAACATGTAATGACGATCCGCTGCAAAAAGCCTTTAAAATGATGGTGCATGAAGTCAGCATCGTATTTACACCATGTTTCACGGCATTTTCGAGCAACGGCTGAAGAATCATGGCGGGGATCATCATTTCACCACATAAAGGATCGATATGTTTTTCGATCCTGATCCTGTCCGAAAAACGAACTTTCTCAATATCGAGGTACAGGCTTGCATGGTACAATTCTTCGTTGAGGGTATTCATAGTATCGGCACCAAGCCCGATAGAATAGCGCATGAACTCTGAAAGTTTAATAATCATATCCTGGGCCGCCTGGGGGTTCGATAGGGTAAGCGCACTCACCGAATTTAGACTGTTAAACAGGAAATGCGGCCTGATCTGGGAGCGGAGCATGGCAAGTTCGGCATCACGCAGCATGGTTGAGAGGGCAACTTCATGTTCGGCTTGTTCCTGCATTTCTTCGAAGCTTAGTACAAGGAAATCGAGGGAGATCAGCAGGAAATAAATCAGAACCCCGGTCAGTACCTTTACAATCATCGATGTAAGCAGGAAACCCATGAATGCATCATTATCCTCGAACAACAGTCGGAGTATAACATAGGAACAAGCCTGCCAGATAATTATTGTGAATGCACAACCGGCTATGTGATATGCCAGGTTTTTAATAAATCCCTTAATTCCTTTCCCCGAGAATCGCACCATATACCACAATCCGACTCCAAGCAATGCAAATATCAGGTTCGAAATCAGGCTGTCGGAAATTGATGCTACAAGATCCTGTTCATATACACCGTATGTTAAAGCAAATTGGATAGCAGCAACTGCCATCCAAAAAGCAACAAAGTAAATCCAAAGGTTACGGGTAAAAAAGGATCGGTCCAAAGGAAGATATGAGTTATAAATTATGAGTTATGAGTTTGGGACACAAAATGATGTTTTTGGATTTCGGATGCCTGATGTACAAGAATTTTACATCGCACCGCCGGAAACCGGAATTAAAAACTTTTCACTTCGCCACCCCCAAAGATAGTAACTCCTTTAATAACTACAGTTTTATTCATGTCGGCCTGTGCTGCATATCGTTTGTCGACATAACCCCCGAAAATATTGAACACCTCCACTTTTACATTCCAGTCAGCCGGGACAAGCAGGGAGGAACCTCCGAAAATGGAAACCACCTCAATAACAGGCCTTACCCCCGGAGTAATGTTGCAGTGTGAAAGATCAACTTTTGAACCTCCAAATGCTGCTACCATGCGTCCGCCTTTAAAATTCGGAGTAACTACTTTACGTTCGCCACCTCCGAATATGGCGAGGTCTTCGAAAAAATCCTCATTCCCGACTGTATTAGTGAATAAGGTACGATCGTGCATACGTGCTTTCCACTTCGATGTACCGAAAATCATCTGCAGTCCGACCAGGATAATAAGTGCCGGGAAAAATATCTGCCAGGTGTCGAATGGCATATGGTAAAAATTAACCAGGAGGAAAAACCCTCCTACTCCGATGAGTGTTAACCCTGACCAAAGCGACTCACGCCAGAAAATATTTACAAGTCCTATTGCAATCAGTAACATTTCCCATGAGAAAATGATACGGCTTACATCGTGGTTAAGGAATCCGGTATTGCGGGCCAGCAAAAGCAGACCTGCTGCAATAACCAATATTCCCAGTCCCGCAGCTTTTCCTGATGCTCTTTTAACAACGGTTTGTTTTTCTTCGTTGTTACCTGTTTTGTTATAATTGTAGTCCATGACGAAAAGATTTATATTGTTGTTTGATGAAGCAAATGTACGCCGGCAGAAAAAGGTGCGAAAGCTAAAATCGGTGAATGGCGGTTTTGACAGGACGAATGAGGTGATGGGGCGATTAGGTGAAGGGTGACATAGAGACGGGAGGACAAGGAGACAAGGGGACAAGGAGAAAGAATACCCGGCAGAGGCTAAATCCGACTTCCCACATTCCAAATCCGACATTCCACATCCGACATCCTAATTGCTTACCTTTGCACTTCACACTTAAGCAGAAAGCAATATGGCAACAGTAGGTCAGTTCAATGTATTAAAAATCCTTAGGGTAACCGGGAGTGGCTACTTCCTTGACGGGGAGGAACTTGGCGATATTTTACTTCCGGGTAATAATGTGCCGGCAGTGCTGGAAGTGGATGACCAGATTGAGGTTTTTCTGTATTTCGATTCCGAAGACCGTATAATCGCCACCACCGATGATCCATATTGCGAAGTGGGCGAATTTGCCCTGCTCGAAGTAGTACAGGTGAACGAGATCGGAGCTTTCCTCAACTGGGGATTGCAAAAGGACCTCCTCGTACCGTTCAGGGAGCAGAAAGTCAAGATGGAACCCGGCAGTTGGCATATAGTGTATGTTTATATTGATGATCAAACCAACCGCATAGCGGCTTCGGCCAAGGTGGACAAATTCCTTGGCAAGGAACCTGCTTCTTTAAAACCTGGTGAAGAAGTTGAGCTTTTTATCTATGGACCCTGCCCGCTGGGATTTAATGCTATAATCAACAATACTCACTGGGGCATGCTATATAGCAGCGAAGTATTTCAGCCTTTAAACCGCGGGGAACACATAACCGGGTATATTAATAAGGTACGCGAGGATGGTAAAATTGACCTGAGCCTCTACCCTGCAGGTTACAAAAAAACAAAAACATCGGCTGAACTCATTGTTGAATACCTCAAACGGAATGACGGGTTTATGGCCCTTACCGACAAAAGCCCTGCCGACGACATCTATGAAACTTTTGGAATAAGCAAGAAGAATTTCAAGATGGCACTGGGAGGATTGTATAAAGAGAGGGTTGTGGAAATAGGCGAGAACGGAGTGAGGTTGAGGATTGAGAATAATTAGTTTTTGAGTAGTGTGGATGATTCGGGTGTCACACAATGGTCATTCATGGTCATTTATTGGCATACTGGTGGTTTAATTTATAATATTATTATCGCATTGTCACATTATCGCATTGTCACATTATCGCATTGTTACATTGCCGAATTGTCACATTGCTGAATTGTCACATTGCTGAATTGTCACATTGCTGAATTGTCACATTGCTGAATTGTCAAATCCCCAAATCCCCAAATCGCCAAATCCTTCCTGTTAATAAAAATCCGACCCATGCATAGGCATAAGTCGTAAATTTGCATCTCTTTCAAAAAAAGCCCTTTACTTGAGCAGGAATATTTTAGACGAACTGAACGAATCGCAGCATAAGGCTGTTGTATGTACCGAAGGACCGGTAATGGTTATTGCCGGCGCCGGCTCAGGTAAAACCCGTGTGCTTACTTATCGTGTGGCTCATCTTATCGCAAAAGGAATTGATCCTTTCAATATCCTGTGCCTCACGTTTACCAACAAAGCTGCACGTTCAATGAAGGACCGGATCGTAAACCTGGTTGGCGGCGAAGCGAAAAATGTATGGATGGGGACATTTCACTCGATTTTCGCCCGTATCCTCCGTATCGACGGGCATTTGCTCGGCTACCCGCCAAATTTTACAATCTACGATTCCGACGACAGTAAAAGCCTGCTCCGTAATATTGTAAAGGAACTTGAACTCGATCCGAAAGAATATGCCGCCAATAATGTTTTATCGCGTATTTCGGCAGCCAAATCGAACCTCATATCACCCGACGATTACAACAATAATGCTGAAATCCTTGAGCAGGACCGCCAGGCCCGCAAACCTGCAATCGGCCAGATTTACGCACGGTACCAGGTCAGGCTTTTCAAGTCAGGTGCAATGGATTTTGACGACCTGCTGTTCAATACAAATATACTGTTGCGCGATCATGCCGACATCCTTTACAAATACCAGGATAAGTTCAGGTATATACTTGTGGATGAATACCAGGATACCAATTTTTCACAGTATATAATCGTAAAGAAACTGGCTTCCCGTTTCCTGAATATATGCGTTGTAGGCGACGATGCCCAGAGTATTTATGCTTTCCGTGGTGCCAATATCCAGAATATCCTGAATTTCAGGAGCGATTACCCTGAATACCAACTTTTTAAACTGGAACAGAACTATCGCTCAACACAGAATATTGTAAACGCTGCTAACAGTATTATTGCCAATAACAAAGACCAGATTCACAAAGAAGTCTGGACTGAAAACGAAATAGGTCATCCCGTCAAAATTATAAAAGCAACAAGCGATACCGAGGAAGGGACTCTCGTTGCAAACGCCATTTTCGAACTGAAAATGAACGAGCAGTTGCGGAACGATGCCTTTGCCATCCTTTACCGCACCAATGCCCAGTCGCGCTCGATGGAAGAAGCCCTGAGGCGTTTGAATATCCCTTACCGGATTTACGGCGGATTGTCGTTCTACAGCCGTAAGGAAATCAAGGACCTGCTGGCATATTTCAGGCTGGCTGTAAACCCGCTCGACGAAGAAGCCCTGAGACGGATCATAAATTACCCGCACAGGGGAATTGGTGAAACAACCATGCAGAAGATAACTGTGCTGGCAGGGCAGGGAAACCTGCCTATATGGGAAATCCTCATAAATCATTCATCCTACCAGCTTGGACTTGGAGGTAAAACAGGTACGGCCCTCGACAATTTTGTTACAATGATTCGTGCATTCGGCGCCCAGCTTCAAACCAGGAGCGCTTTTGAACTTGCCGAATATATCGCAAAAGCTTCGGGTGTGATTAAGGATATTGATGAAGATAAAACCATCGAAGGCCAGGCCCGCATGGAGAATATCGAAGCTTTGCTAAATGCTGTGCAGGAATTTGTCGAACGCGAACCTGGTCCCGGCGAAGAAACCGGCGAAGTACGCCACCTCGACCTGTTTATGCAGGAAGTTTCGCTTCTTACCGACCAGGACACAGGCGACAAGGAAGATACCGACCGGGTTTCACTTATGACCATCCACCAGGCCAAAGGCCTTGAATTCCCATATGTGTTTATTGCCGGGCTCGAGGAGAACCTTTTCCCATCGTTTATGGCCATTAATTCAAGAGCCGACCTGGAAGAAGAACGCCGCCTGTTTTATGTTGCTATTACTCGTGCCGAAAAACGAGCTACCATTTCGTATGCCGAAAGCCGCTACAAATGGGGGCAGCTTACCTTATCGGAACCCAGCCGTTTTATTGATGAAATCGACGAACGCTTTGTGGAACGCCCTGCCCGTGCCAAGTGGAACCGGCTGGCTGAGGATACAAAGCCTAAACCAGTGAAACCCTCTTACCCGCCAAAGCCTGTTCAGCCAGCGGCTGGAACTACCTCAAAACCAACCCCGCCGCCTGCTGGAAACTTTAAAAAAGTGGGCAGTTACCCGAAAGAAACCCCACCAACTACCGCTCCCGCTGCTGATGATTACGATAAAATACAGGTCGGGATGCAGGTTGAACACAATACCTTCGGAGTTGGCAAAGTGGTGAGCGTTGAAGGAAACGGCCCCAATAAGAAAGCTACGGTCCATTTCGAGAGCGTGGGGCTGAAGCAGCTGTTGCTGAGGTTCGCAAAATTGCGATTTTCGGAATAGTATCATTAAGGTAACAAATCTTCCTAATAACTCCTTCCTTCTCAGAAGGCGAATACATTTCTCTTAGCCATCAGGCTTAGAAAAATTCCCCTCGCCCCCATAAACAGCATCATTGCCAGCCAGAGACCATTGTTCCCCATTAAAGGGGATAACAGGTAATATGCAGGCAGGAATATGAAAAGTGTAATCACAACCATACTGTTTCGCATAGCCTTAGAGGCAGTGGCACCAACATAAATCCCGTCCCAGATAAAAGCAGCAAATGTAATTACCGGCACCAGCACCACCCAGAACATATAGGGTTGTGCCTCTGCAATTATGCCGGATTCGTTCGTCAGCATCCGCAGGATTAAACCGCCGCCCGCCAGGAATATGAATGTAAAAGCAAAGGCAATAGCAGCGCCCCAAAGGAATAACCTCCTGACTACTCTTTTCAGCATAACGCTGTCGCCCGAACCTATATACCGTCCGGCCAGGGCTTCGGCGGCGTATCCAAAACCATCCACGAAATAAGAGAAAAAGTAGAAAAACTGGAACAGCAATGTATTTACTGCCAGAATCGTATCGCTTGTATTTGCCGATTGGGTTGTGAAAAACGACAGGGTAAAAATAAGGCAGAGCGTACGGATAAAAATGTCTTTGTTTACATGGAAGAACTGCAGGAAAGCCTTCCTGTTTAGCGCCGTTTTCAAATCAACTTTAGCACGAAGCTTCGGCCAGTAAAATGACAACAGGTACAATCCGAGTATTAATCCGCCGTATTGACTGATCACGTTCGCCCAGGCAACACCGTTGCTTCCCATTCCGAAACCCCTGATAAACAAGAGGCTAAGCAGTACATTCAGCAGATTTACGCTTATAGCCAGTATCATCGGGAGCCGGGCATTCTGCATGCCAATAAACCAGCCGATAATCACATAGATAAAAAGGGTTGCCGGTGCAGCATAAATGCGGATGTTGAAATACTGCTGAGCAAGTGATTCGACTGATGCACTTCCGTTCACAAGGTTGAATGCAGCCCAACTCAAAGGCCATTGCAATAAAATCAGCAAAAGTCCCCCACCAATGGCTGTTGCAACTCCACGTACCAGGATATTTCCGGCTTCACCCAGGTTACGCTGCCCGTATGCCTGTGCCGTGAAACCGCTTGTTCCCATGCGAAGGAAACCGAAGGCCCAGAATAGAAAACTGAAAATCATTCCACCGAGGGCCACAGCACCAACATACTTTTCGGAACCCATATGCCCCATAAGTCCCAGGTCGACCATGGCCAGCAGGGGAATCGTAATATTGGTTACAATATTGGGAATTGAAAGGCGAAGGATCCGGCGATTCAGCAAGGCTTTGAAGAATTGATGTGCAAAGATGGGATTTTTTTACCACGGATGCTCATAGAAGGGAGTCCTTAGAGTACCTGGAGTGCCTATAGTGTCTTGAATTAGAAAATTATATTGCTTTACGTTCTTCAAAATAATGGAAACTTTATTGAAAAACACATCATCAAGGATTTTAGCAAAACGATATCCAAATCAGTTTACCCTGGTGGGCAAAAATCTGACTAAATCTAGCTCATTACTTAAATTTTGGCATTCCTGACTTTAGGCGCTCTAGGCACTTTAGGCACTCTAGGCACTTTAGGCACTCTAGGCACTTTAGGCACATATATGTAGAACAAATAAAAGACCCCGAATAGATAATAAAATCAAACCTCAGGGTTCTCTGTGCCTCTGTGGTTTAATCTTCCTTAAAATAAAAGTCGCACAAAAATGCTGAAATATTTATTCAAAAATAGTATTACCTTTGCTGGAGTTTTTACGAAAGTTCTCCTCCGGATTTTTTATTTAAAATGATTTTCTGCCAGCCGGTGCATTAGCCGGTATAAAAAGCAGCCTGCAATCTCTTCATTACGATTACTTTTCCCACCCCCGACCAATACGCATTATATGCAAAGCAATTACAGTATGGAATACAATACCACCCGCGGTCCAATGAAGATTTCCGAGTACGGACGGAATATTCAGAATATGATTTTATATATTACCGCGCTTCCCGACCGGGAGAAACGAAACCGGCTTACAGCAACACTTGTAAATATTCTTGCGATAATGAATCCCGATATGCGCGACCAGGTCGACATTAAGCATAAGCTTTACGATCATGTGCATATTATGTCGGATTTCACGCTCGATATCGACTCCCCCTATCCTGTCCCACCACGTCCGGAAGAGGCTCCGCACCCAGCACGGGTTCCTTATACACAGGAAACCATAAAACTCAGGCCATACGGCAAATACATGCAGCGCATGATCGAAAAGGCTGTTGAATACGAAGAAGGAGAAGAAAAGGACGAACTGGTCAAGACCATTGCCAACAACCTGAAAAAAATGTACCTGAACTGGAACCGCGACTCGGTTAACGATGAACTGATCCACGAACACCTGAGCCTGCTTTCGGGTACCAAACTCAAACTCCGCGAAGACGACCGCCTTCACTCAACCGTCGATATCCTTAAAGCAAACAAGCAGGTGCTGGATAAACAAAAGACAACCCCTTTCAAACGCCGAAAGTTCACCAAGAACAACGAGAATAATAATAACGGGCGGAAGAAGAAGTTCGGGAAAAATTAATGTCAGATGTCGGATGTGGGATGTAAATTCATTCTCCCAATCCCCTTTTCGCCTTGTCCCTTTATTTCCCCTCGCCCCTTAAAGGCGAAACAACCCGCATAGATTCAGAAAAGTAATTCTCCGGCAACAGGCGGCTCAAATTCCTTTTTTATTACTTTCGTAACTGAAACCAAGTTATTAAAATGAGTTCATTCGAAATTCAGGGAGGTCTGCAGCTAAAAGGCAATATTACTCCCCAGGGTGCCAAAAATGAAGCATTGCAGATATTATGTGCAGTACTGCTTACTTCCGAACCGGTTACAATCCATAACATTCCCGATATACTGGATGTAAATAAGCTGATTGACCTGCTACGATCCATGGGGGTTGAAGTGGTAAAAAACGGCACCGGCAGTTATACATTCGAAGCCAAAACAATCGATCTCGACTACCTCGAAACTGATGAATTCCGTGTGAAGGCCTCGAGCCTCCGCGGATCGGTTATGATACTCGGTCCTTTGCTCGCCCGTTTTGGCAAAGGCAGCATTCCCAAACCTGGTGGCGATAAGATCGGCCGCCGCAGGCTCGACACACATTTCATTGGCTTGCAGAAACTTGGAGCAGAATTCGATTTCGATTCATCAAAAGGGTTTACACGCGTAAAAGCCGACAAACTCAAAGGCGCTTACATGCTGCTCGACGAAGCATCAGTTACCGGGACCGCCAACATTCTTATGGCTGCGGTGCTTGCCGAAGGCAAAACAACTATTTTTAATGCTGCCTGCGAACCTTACCTCGTTCAGTTGAGCGAAATGCTTGTGCGCATGGGTGCGAAGATTGACGGTATCGGCTCCAACCTCTTGAAAATCCAGGGAGTGGATCACCTCACAGGTACATTTCACACCCTGTTGCCCGACATGATCGAAGTTGGCAGCTTTATCGGGCTGGCAGCCATGACACGAAGCGATATTACCATCTGCAATGTTAACTACCCGTCACTTGGTATTATACCCGACGTATTCCGCCGCTTAGGCATAAAAATCGAACACCAGGGCGACAATATCCATATCCCGGCACAGGATCACTATGAAGTGGAATCATTTATGGATGGCGGAATCATGACTATTTCGGATGCACCATGGCCGGGGTTTACCCCCGACCTTATCAGCGTTGTGCTTGTAACAGCCATCCAGGCAAAAGGTAGTGTGCTTATTCACCAGAAAATGTTCGAGAGCAGGCTGTTTTTTGTCGATAAAC
This sequence comes from uncultured Bacteroidales bacterium, assembly GCA_903887815.1. Lineage (GTDB taxonomy): Bacteria > Bacteroidota > Bacteroidia > Bacteroidales > UBA4417 > UBA4417. The sequence goes on from CAISRK010000157.1 coordinate 14,144, forward strand.
TTATCGATATGGGTGCACAGATTATTCTTTGCGATCCGCACCGCGCCACCGTTATCGGGCTGAACCGCGAACACAGGCTGCGTGGAATACGCATGTCGTCGCCTGATATAAGGGCGGGAGTTTCGCTTCTTATTGCAGCCCTTTCGGCAAAAGGAACCAGTATTATCGACAATATCGACCAGATCGACCGCGGGTACCAGAATATTGACGGACGACTCAATGCTCTGGGAGCGCAGATCAGGAGGATTTAGCCTGAACTTGGGAAGGTGGAGATAGGGAAAGTGGCGGAGGAGCGAAAGGCGAAAACTATTGTAATATAAATATTTCACCTAAATTATTTTACAGGTTCTTTTCATTTCTCAGAACCTGTTTCTGCCAAAATGGCTATTCCAATCCGGATGGCAGATTTTTTGATACCCTATTCTTCAAAAATTCATAACTTCATCGTTTTCGATAAATGATGAGGCAGGCAGTATTTTACACCACTGATTACCAGATAATTGAAAAATGTTTGACCGCATGAAACAAAAAAAGAATACCGAGAAGCCGGAGACTAAGACTTCAAAAGAGCCTTTAACTGACAATATTGCAGAATCAGCAGTTGATTCCGCTGCTGGCCAACAGCAAACCAACGCAAGCCCGAAGTCATATTCCGATGACGAGTACCAATTAAAGGTTAATGAGCTGAACGACAAGTACCTGCGCCTTTATTCAGAGTTCGACAATTTCCGCAAGCGTACGATGAAGGAAAAAATCGACCTGCGTCAGACTGCCTCCGAAGCTGTAATCACAGATTTGCTCCCTGTGCTCGACGATTTCGACAGGGCCATGTCGGCAATGCAGGGAACCGATAAGATTGAGGCTATAAAAGAAGGAATCCAGTTAATACATGCTAAAATGAAAGCCATATTTGCTTCGAAAGGCTTGCAGGAAATCAAGAGCGTTGGTGAAACTTTCAATACCGATTACCACGAAGCTATAACAAGTATTCCTGCACCAACCGAAGAGCTAAAAAATAAGGTTGTCGATGAAGTACAGAAAGGATACATGCTTCACGACAAAGTGATCAGGTTTTCGCAAGTGGTAACCGGAAGCTGAGAAATGTCAAATGTCGGATTATTAATGTTAAAGTTTAAAGGACATCACTACCATCTGCTGTAACTGTCTCAAAAATACTTTAACCTTTATTATTCGTTAACCGACATTTAAAATTCTATCCGCTTCATCATTCTGACTTGCTATAATCACCCAACAACCCTCCAACAAAAACTACCAGTGGCAAAACGAGATTATTACGAAATATTAGGCGTTGAGCGCAATGCAAGCGATGCTGAACTGAAAAAGGCTTACCGTCAGATGGCATTAAAGTACCATCCCGATAAAAATCCCAATAACAAGGAAGCCGAAGACAAATTCAAGGAAGCAGCCGAGGCTTACGAAGTGCTCAGCGATTCTGAAAAGCGCGGCCGTTACGACCAGTTCGGGCACGATGGTGTGAGGAATGGTGGTGGAGGGTTCAGCGGAGGAGGCATGAACATGGAAGATATATTCAGTCACTTCGGCGATATTTTCGGGGGCGCTTTCGGATCAGGGTTCGGCGGCGGACAGCAGCGTGGCGGACGCCGCGTAAACCGTGGCACAAACCTCCGCGTGAAAGTGCGACTTACGTTGGAAGAAATAAATACCGGTGTCGAAAAAAAAATAAAAGTCAACAAATATATTTCGTGTAATCACTGCAAAGGTACAGGCGCCGAAGGCGGTTCGGCCTATTCGACATGTTCCACATGCCGTGGAACAGGGCAGGTAACACGTGTTACAAATACGTTCCTGGGCCAGATGCAGACCAGTTCGACCTGCCCGTCCTGCAGCGGCGAAGGCCAGACCATACAGCATAAATGTGTGCATTGTGCCGGTAACGGCGTTATCAAAGGCGAAGATGTAATCAGCATCGATATCCCAGCCGGCGTTTCGGATGGCATTCAGCTTTCGGTTAACGGAAAAGGAAATGCAGCAGCCCGCGGTGGAGTTCCCGGTGACCTGATAATCCAGATCGAAGAAGCTCCGCACGAATTCCTGCATCGCGAAGGCAACAACCTCTTATACGATTTATATATAAGTTTCCCCGATGCAGCCCTCGGCAGTTCGGTTGATATACCCACACTCGAAGGCAAAGCACGCATAAAAATTGAAGCCGGAACCCAGGGTGGCCGAATGCTCAGATTGAAAGGGAAAGGCTTGCCTGCCCTGAATTCATACGGGAAAGGCGACCTGCTTGTTACTATCAATGTCTGGACACCCCGCAACCTCAACCGCGCAGAAAAAGAAATGCTTGAGAAACTTCAGGAAGCTGAAAATTTCAAACCACAGCCTGGTTCACGCGATAAAGGGTTCTTCGACCGGATGAGGGAATATTTCCAATAAAAACCGCGAGTTTCCTGATAATGATACAATTTGAAACATTCGCGAAATAAACAGAACAGTCAGAAATAGAAAATCAATATTACAGAAGAGCAACTTTCAATTATGAAGGTTGCTTTTTTTGTTAAAAATATTAAAATGCCGGCCAAAATGAACATTATTATTAATTTTACCTTTGATATCAAACGAGACCACGTATTTCATCCTACCCTTTTATAAACAAACAATGATTCTTATAGCAAACTCGGTAACCAAAAAATTTGGCGAATTTACCGCACTGAATAAGGTAAGCATCGAAGTGCCCGATAACTGTATTTTCGGACTGCTTGGCCCCAACGGTGCGGGCAAAACAACGCTGATACGAATTATAAACCAGATTACAGGTCCTGATGAAGGAGAAGTATTGTTCGACGGGAAACGTCTGCATCCTGAAAATATTCCTATGATCGGCTACCTCCCCGAAGAACGTGGCCTGTATAAAAAAATGAAAGTCGGCGAACAGGCTCTTTACCTTGCGCAACTCAAAGGACTTAGCCATCACGAAGCCAAACTAAGGCTTAAGAAGTGGTTCGAGAAATTCGAAATACAGGGCTGGTGGGATAAAAAAGTGGAGGAACTTTCGAAAGGAATGCAACAGAAAATACAGTTTGTTGTAACCGTGGTTCATGAACCGAAACTTCTGATTTTTGATGAGCCGTTCAGCGGATTCGACCCGATAAATGTGAACCTGTTACGCGACGAGATCCTTGAACTCCGCAAAAAAGGGTCTACAATTATATTCTCCACGCATAATATGGCATCAGTCGAAGAACTCTGCGATAACATTGCACTTATCAACAAAGCAGAGAAAATACTCGACGGCTCTGTAAAAGACATCAAACGGAAATATTTCACTAACAGCTACCAGCTACAGTACCGCGATATAGATGGAACACCATACCAGCTAAATGAGCCCGGTTTCGAAATTTTGAGCTCGGTGTATGACGAAGGTGTTTGCACCGCAACTTACCGCCTGCCGGCTTCGAAAGGGCCAAACGATCTGCTGGAAGTAATGTTGCCAAAAGTAAGTGTGATTGCCTTCAACGAGGTAATCCCGTCGATGAACGATATCTTCATTTCAACAGTAAACGCAGTGAATGCTAACCATATCCTGGAATCCTGAAAAACATAGCCATGAACAAAATATTTCTAATCATACAGCGTGAATACCTAACCAAGGTCAGGAAAAAATCATTTATAATAATGACCATTCTTGGCCCAATACTAATGGCTTCTATTTTTGTGCTGCCTGCATACCTTGCCACCCGGCATGATGATAAGCAAGTAGTCAGCGTTCTTGATGAAACCGGCTTGTTTTTTGCCAAATTCGAAAACAATGATAATTATACTTTTGTTCCGGTCATTACCAATTTGCAGCAGGCGAAAGACACCCTGATGAAAAAGGGTGATTATATGCTGCTGTTTATTCCGGCAACACAGCTCAATATCCCTGACAATGCAGTAATATATTCTGATAAACAACCGACATTCAACCTGAGAGATTATATATCCGGCGTTATGAGCCGTGAACTGGAGAAACTTAAACTTGGAGCTGAAATACGAAAGGAGATACTCAAAAATACACCAGGATATCTTCCCGGGAACGATACTGCCACAGAAGACCTGATGAGTGAAACCATTTTAAAGAACATTCAAACCAATGTTAAAATTATTACAATTAAAACTGAAGAAGGAGGTGTTGAGCGAAAAAGCAATACCCCGGTATCGATGGGAATTGGTTTAGTTGCCAGCATGATGATTTATATGTTCATTTTTATGTTTGGGGCGCAGGTAATGAGAGGCGTTATTGAAGAAAAAACCAGCAGGATCATTGAAGTAATAATTTCTTCAGTTAGGCCTTTTCAACTGATGATGGGGAAAATTATCGGGGTCGCGCTGGTAGGGCTTACTCAATTCCTTCTTTGGATTGCTTTCACCTTTTTAATTATTACAGTGTCTCAGGCAGCTTTTCAAAAAGAAAACAAGAAAACAACTCAGATTGAACAGCCGAAATCGATAGGACAAGACGGAGTACTTAGCAATGAAGCTGTCCAGGTAGTCCCAAAACAGGTAACACCGGAAGCTGACGGAGATAGCTTTAACGGGATTTTCGATGATTTCCCTTATGATATCCTGGTTAAAGTTTTAGTAGCATTTTTCTTCTATTTCCTCTTCGGATATTTACTTTATGCCGCTTTGTTTGCAGCCATAGGATCAGCAGTCGACAATGACGCTGACACCCAGCAATTTATGCTTCCTGTAACTGTGCCGCTGATTCTTTCAATTGTGGTGGCACAAACAGTTATCCAGAATCCGGGAAGTCCACTGGCATTCTGGATGTCGATGATACCATTTACTTCACCTGTTATAATGATGGTCCGCATTTCGATGGATACTGCTCCAATGTGGCAGATTGTGCTTTCAATCGGATTACTTGTATTAGGTTTCCTCGGTACAACCTGGCTGGCATCAAAAATATACCGCACTGGTATACTGATGTATGGCAAAAAATCGAACTACCGCGAATTATGGAAGTGGATACGGTATAAAGGTTAATTTGAAAATTCAGAAATCCGTTAATTTGAAAATTATGGAGATTATGGAAACCGCCAATAGGAATACCCCTTTTCCTGAAACTCTGAAACCTTGTAACTCTTATACCCTAATTCCCAACCCCCAATCCCTGATAAAAAATGGCCCGAATCCTGATTATTGACGACGAACGCGCTATCCGCAATGCTTTACGCGAGATACTGGAATATGAAAAATATCAGGTCGACGATGCCGAGGACGGCCCGACAGGTCTTGAACTGGTAGGCAGGGAAAGCTACGATGTTATACTTTGCGATATAAAAATGCCCCAGATGGATGGCATCGAAGTGCTTGAAAAAATCCTAAAAACAACTGATGCCCCCGTAGTTATGATTTCAGGTCACGGAACCATCGAAACTGCTGTAGAAGCCATACGAAAAGGTGCTTACGATTATATTGCCAAGCCACTTGATCTCAACAGGTTGCTTATAACCCTGCGCAATGCCATGGATAAATCACGCCTGGTGACTGAAACCAAGGCATTGAAGCGTAAAGTGAGCAAGCAATACGAAATGATAGGCGATTCACCGGCTATTACCCGCATCAAGGATATGATTGAGCGCGTTGCAGCTACTGACGCCCGTGTTCTGATTACCGGCGACAGCGGAACAGGCAAAGAACTTGTTGCACGATGGCTGCACGAAAAAAGCAACCGCGCCGAAGGCCCGTTTGTAGAAGTAAACTGTGCTGCAATCCCTTCGGAACTAATCGAAAGCGTGCTTTTCGGGCATGAAAAAGGTTCGTTTACTTCCGCTATCAAACAGCGTAAAGGCGATTTCGAACAAGCCGACCATGGGACCATTTTCCTTGACGAAATCGGCGACATGAGCCTGTCGGCACAAGCTAAAGTATTGCGAGCATTGCAGGAAAACAAGATTATGCGTGTTGGCGGCGAAAAGGATATACAGGTAAACGTACGTGTAATTGCTGCAACCAACAAAAACCTGCTCGAGGAAATTGAAAATAAAAACTTCCGTGAGGATCTTTACCACAGGCTGAGCGTTATCCTTATCAAAGTTCCTTCGCTGAACGAACGTGAAGATGATATTCCGCTGCTGGCCAATCATTTCGTGGAACAGATATGTGAAAACAATGGCCGCCCCCCGATCCAGTTTTCAGAGGATGCTCTCGAAGAATTAAAAAAGATCAAATGGACAGGCAATATCCGCGAATTGCGCAATGTAGTGGAACGGCTGGTTATTCTCTGCGACCAGCAGATAACGGTCGATGATGTCCTGATGTATGCTCAGCCATCGCGGAGGTGATAGCTTGATCTCACTTGTTTTTGTGAATTTTTTTCATTGTAAAGCAAAAAAAAAGTCCCGCTGTCAGCAGGACTGGGGTTATTTGGAAATGAAACCGGGAAATTCCCCGGGCACATTATTCGGTTACCGGTAATTCATCAATTGCACTGTTGCCATTACCTATGTAATTATCAACATTGAATTGCAGGTACTCAAAATCATTCACAGGCAACTCATCATTTACTTCAGTAATGTTTCCTGCAAAATGGTTTACGTCAAAACGGAGGTGTTCAAATTCGGACGGAACCGGCAATTCTGTAATTTCCGATCCGGTTGATTCAGTATAAGCATTAACATCGAAACGCAGGTTATCAAACGTACTGACAGGCATTTCATTTGCAGTTGCTTCGATAGTATATGTGTTAACATCGAAACGCAGGTAGCTGAATTCGGCTGATGCCTCATTTGAGGCTGACATTTCGGTTGTAACCTTGTTACCTGATTTCTCGAGGTTGTCACCGTTTTGGTTAAACGCCGGATTTGAAATACCGCTTGTACTCATGAAAATTACCAGGCTGAGGGTGATTAATGTTGCAAAAGTTCTGTAGGTTTTCATTTTTTTATGTTTTAAATCTCGTTTGAGAGTTTTGTGTTTATAATTTTTTTTCAGTTAAATGACGGTATCGGGTAAAAAAAGTTACAAAATCGTTTAGTGTTTTTTAAAGGGTATAAATGAACTGTTACTAAAACGATACAAAGATACAGTGATCCGTATGGGTGGTAAAACTCTAATCGGCGAACGCCCAAAAGAACCCGACGAATGCAGAAATTAAGTTGATGAAGTGTTAAAGAATCAGCGGCGGAATCGATGAAATCGGTGAATAATAAAGTAATAGCCCTATAAAGGACAGTTCCGGAACAAAATAAAATATACGCTAAGTAAGGAGATTCTCAATATCCCTTTAAATCCAGTTCGCTGGTTTCGAGAATATTAACATGTCGGCCCATTTTTTTCTGTATGACCTTGAAATGATGGATATCCTCTGGGCTAATCAGCGAGATGGCCATACCGGGAGATTCGGCACGTCCTGTGCGTCCGATTCGGTGAATATAATCTTTTGGCGAACGGGGAAGTTCATAATTGATCACAAAAGGCAGAAATTGGATATCAAGCCCGCGTGAAGCCAGGTCGGTGGCAACCAGCACCCTGATTTCGCCCGATTTGAATTTTGCAAGGGCTTCGGTACGCCCACCCTGGCTCCTGCCACTATGAAAAGTAGTTGCTTTTATGCCATTGATATTCAATTTATTAGCAACATTATCCGAACGCAAAACACTAGAAACAAAAACCAGCACCTGCTTCATTTCAGCGGTTTTTATAAGATAACGGAGTAGCGGTCCTTTTCGGGTTTCGTCAGTGTAATAAGCCAGTTGTTTTATCAGATCGATATCCAGGTCTTCCTCATCGATGCGGATTATTTCGGGTTTGCGAAGCAATAGTTCTTTGATTGCAATAACATCATTGCTTAGCGTAGCCGAAAAAAGCAGGTTCTGCCTTCTTGATGGCAACAACGCAAATATCCTGTCCATTTCGTCTTTAAAACCCAGGTTCAGCATTTTATCGGCTTCGTCAAGTACCAATGTGCCTACTTCCGACAGTTTTACTGCGTTCGACGAAACCAGGTCGAGCAGCCGTCCGGGTGTGGCCACCAGTATTTCGATTCCATGCAATTTCATCATCTGCGGGTTAATGGATACTCCTCCGTATACGGCAAGTGTTTTCACCCGTCGCGGAAGGCGCGATGCCAGCGACTGAAAGACTTCCTCAACCTGCACCGCAAGTTCACGCGATGGAACCAGCACCAATACCTTTATAAAGCGGTTTTTTGCTTCGGGTTTGTAGTGCTGGAACATTTCGAGTATCGGCAGCACGAAGCCCGCGGTTTTACCCGAACCGGTGCGTGCAATGCCAAGCATATCCTTTCCTTTCAGGATTACAGGAATGGCTTCCTTCTGTATAGGATAAGGTTTTGTATAATTAAGCCCGGCTATGGCTTCTGTAAGAGCATTCGATAAACCCAGGGTTGAAAATGGCATAGGTTGATTTTTGAAATTGATCTGTCAGGCGGAAGTATGCAAAAGTACTACTTTATAGTCTGAACCGGAACAATTCAATTCAGCCCTACTTTACCTGGAACAACTTCAACGGATTCAGGAGACCGGTACTATTTATCGAGGAAAATTATACTGTCCCGTGTAATCCATGCATGAGTGGTCGATTCATACCGGTCGATTTCATCGCCTTTTCCATCCAACCGGGGATCGTGGGAGGTTTTCATCCATTGGTCAAGCCGTTTTTGCATATCGGCTTTCACACTTGAATATTGAGCCTCTGAAGCCACATTATGCAGATTATACGGATCATCCTTAATCACGTACAATTCTTCGGAGGGCCGTTTCCCAAAACCAAGTTCGAAAAAAGGCTTCACCAAAGGATTGTTACGGTTATCCATCATAAAGACTTTTGTAATCCCGCCATCAACATCGCCGTACTCCGAAGGGGTACCAGGAATTGTTTCGTCGCCTGCCGGGATGCGCTCGGGGTGGAAATTGCGGATGTACAAATACTCCTTTGTCCGTATGGCCCGCATGGGATAGCCGGCGCCATTATTCATTTCGGCGCGGCACAGGCAATGGCGCTCCCTTTCCAGGAAAACCTCCTCACGATTTTCAGGTATTACTCCTTTTAATATTGGGACCAGGCTTAACCCATCCATAACAGGTGGGCTCTTAATCCCTGCCAGATCCATAAATGTTGGCGCAAGATCAATAAAATTAACAAAGTAGTTATTCCGCTTATCCTGAGCTTCCTTCGAAAATCCACAGATGATTAGCGGCACCCGTGTTCCGTAATCATATAGATTTGCCTTTGCATGCGGGAAAGGCATGCCGTTGTCGGAAGCCACAACAATAATAGTATTGTCAAGCCTGCCGTTCTTTTTCAGCAGTTCCAGCATATCGCCGATTTCTTTATCAAAATGCTGAATTTCAGAAAAATAATCAGAAAGGTCTTCGCGAATTTCGGGTGTATCGGGCAGGAAACCGGGCACTTTTATCTTTGCGACATCAATTCCGGCAGTTTTTCCTGAATGTTTATCAAAGGGGCGGTGAGGATCGTTGGTGCCAAACCAGAAAAAGAAAGGTTTGCCCGCAGGAAGCTTATCAAGGAATTTTGAAAACTCAACCTTTTCGCCACACGGATTTTCGGTATATCCCATTTTGGTATAATCGCCCGGTGCCCATCCTTTTCGGTCGAAAGCAACTGAATACCCGTTTTCGCGGAGGACTTTCACGTAGGTAGGAATTGCTGCATCCAGCCGTCCGCAAAGGTTTACTCCTTCCCCAAGATTATGAGGATAACGTCCGGTAAGTATGGCCGCCCGCGATGGTGTGCACGAAGGCGACGAACAGTATGCATTTTCGAAAACGACACCGCTGTGTGTTAGCTTTTCTAGGTTAGGTGTTTTCACATAAGTTTCCCCGTAGATTTCGGAATACGGGTAGCTCCAGTCGTCAGCCAGGAGAAATAAAATATTGGGTGGCTTAAATTCTTTCTTAGCGCAGGTTGTAAATACAGGGATTAATGAAAGAGCCAAAACAATTTTAATCAGTGTTTTCATCCTGCAAGAGAGTTAAGTATTAAACATTAATCTTCGATGGGAATATCGTCCGCAATAATATGCTTGAATTTATTGTAAAGAAACGAAATGATTAAGAGCAAAACGCCAAGCGAAATAAATACTATGGTTTTTGAAATGGTATCGAGGAGCGAAACATCGTAGAACACCAGTTTTACCAAAGTACATGCAAAAAGAACGATAGCTCCGAAACGCAGGTGTTTTCTCCTTTTCCAGATACCAAATACAATTATAAGCAGCGAATATAATCCCCAAAGCAAACTCAGCCCGAGTTTATACGACTGCGTTGAACCTGCAATATCCATCCTGTTCACCAGCTCGCTGCTGGTTATCCAGATTACAGTAATATGAAACATCAGTTCGAATATCATCTTGATCTGATGAGTTAGTACCTGGCGGTAAATGAATCTATAACAAGCATATAGTATCAAAGCAACAAAAGCAAGTGAGATATACCGTATCCATATGTTAAAAATCCCCCTGCTGTAGTATTCAGCCTGTATTTGATGCAGGTAGCTTTCGCGAAGCTCGCTAAGAGTATAAAGCCCTAACGTAAGGAAAACGAGTATGAAAATCGAATTCAGTCCCAGGTTATAAATGGCAATTGCTTCATTCTTTACTATCCGGTAAACCATGAACGTTAAGACTGAAAGGTATATCAGGGAATAATTGAGTATCCATATTGCTTTATAGCTGAGCAAATCATGATCCGAAATAGCCCCGGTCCTGCTTTTACCGGCAATCGGATTTGTAATTTCGGAACCAGCATACAATTTATCCCAGTAGTTAGCAATCTCGAGCCAAAACGAATAATAAACAACAATTAAAAATATACCCGGGATTATATAGGACATTGTTTCGGAAACGCTGTACTGTAATACCGGGGATACAAATTTCCGGCTATTGAACAGTATCAGTATATAAAGGAACACAAACGCAAATAACAGCGATGACAGGAAACTGATGTTCAGGAAGGGCATTTGCGTATTTGAGTGATCGAACCAGAACGAGGCTGTTTTCCAGTCCTGCATCAGGCTGAAAAAAGCACACACCATTACCGGGTAGGAAAGCAACTCGTAAAAAGCCACTCCTTTTGTCCGTCCGATCCGGAATAAAAGAGCAGCTTCACCGGCCCACAAAAGTGTAACCCAGCTCCCATCCAGTTGAACCGGCACTGCGATTGTGATAAAAACAAGTGCCAATCCTGCCACCAGGGAGCCCAGGTTCCGGTCCGCTTTCCCCTTCCTAAAAACAATAAAAGCAACAACGGCATGAACAAGTGCATTGCTGAATGAGAACAGACCTTGCAAATGTTCACCAACCGGATGCTTTTCGAGCAGTGTATAACCAACACCAAAATAGATAAACGAATTAGACAGGAGGAGTATCACATCACCTGCATCGAATTTCTCTTTTTTAATAAGTTTGTAAGCTAGTAATGTAATATAAAACAGGATAAAGAAGACAGTCAGAAAACCAATGGCTGCACTGAAATGAAAGCCTACATCATATTTAGTCGCAAACCAGCTGTAGTAAATCAGCCAGCTGAGCCCGAAGGAGGAATAACAGATCGGTTTCCAGTATTTCCTGAAAGTGATCGTGAGAATACCTGTATTAATAATCGAAATATAGCTGAAAAGGATGGCAGCATTTCCCGAATTATTACTGAGCAGGAAGGGTACTGCATAAGCACCAACCAGTCCGAAATGAGCAATTACCTGCATATTGTATTTTAGTGCGGCGGCAATTGCAATTGCAGTGAATACCACCATTAATCCAAATGCTGCCAGCTGCGGAATCAGGTTGTAAAAATCGTAAGCAAAAAAGGTGATGAAATAGGCTGTTGCAATAGCGCCGCTTACCAGCACGGCACTGTAGTTTTCGTATTTCTCCTTCAGCCTGATTCCGATCCCGAAAAGTGTAATCCCTGCAAGGTAGCCAAGCATTATCCGTGTCAGCGGGCTGATTAACCGGTGATCTATCGAGTACTTCACACCAATTGCAATCCCGATAACCAAAACTGATATACCTATCTTGCTTATCAGGTTTTCGCCAATAAATTTCTCGATATTTCTGCCCGGTGGCGGGTAAACAGGGGTTTGAGGCAGTTCTTCAATGATTGTGAAAGGAGGCGGTTGAACAGGCTGATTTATTGTCCCGGGCAGGGGTAAAGCAGGCAAAGGATCTTGTTGAGACTGATCTGCCAGCTGAATTGCCGGGGCATCCGATTCCTTTTCAATATTTTTCAGATTATCAAGTTCGACACGCAATTCGCTTATTTCATCCGAAACAAGTTCATGCCTTTTTATAAGATTATCCAGCTTTGCGTTAAGCTGGTCAAACTTCTCAGAATTTTCAGCCATATACCCGGAATTTAAAGAGTTAAACAAACAGTTACAGGCCAAAGGGAAACTATCAGCATCAGGGTCCAATTGAGACAACTCAAATATACAAAAAAGAATATTTGGTATTGCATTTCACAAATACACCCGGGTCTATTCAGTGTATTAATCAGGCCATAAATTCCTACTTTATCCACGATCGAATTACTTGAATGCAAAAACAGGACGATAAAAAAATAAGAGTTGACATTGCTGTAATCTGGTATATTTGTTGTGCATTTGCATGAGAACAAACATTTTATAAAATGAAAAAAGCAACTCTTTTCCTTGTTGTCATATTCCTTTCTTCAGGGCTGTTTGCACAGGAAAATAAATTGAAAAACACCGGAGATAAACCTTCATCAAAAGAGAAAAAAGAAGCCAGGGTTGAAATCCGCAAAAAACAATTCATCGAAAAAGCTGAACTTGTTGAAAGCAGAAAGTTTGTGCTGGAAGCAGATTACCTGGTGAGCGCTGATGGCAGCAGGCACATGGCTTCCTCCGATCTCGACTTCATTATAGTTGACTCAAGCCGCGCTGTGATCCAATCGGGCGAAAACGTTGGTATTGGACTTAACAATGTGGGGGGAATTACGGCAAAAGGTAATATCACCAGTTGGAAAGTGGAAAGGAATGAAAAGAAACTTTCACTCACCGTGCGAATGAATGTAAACACTTCGCTTGGGTTGTATACTGTGTTTATGTATAGCCCGTCAAACGGCAAAACAACAGCCACCGTGAGTGCAAACTTCATAACCAATAGGGCTGATTTCGTTGGCAAACTGGTACAACCCGAAGATTCGATTACTTTTGAAGGATGGTCTTTCTGAGTCATGACGCTTGCGCTTAGTGCTGATTACTGAATAGCTTGTGCCCCGTCAGGAAGTTTGCCTGGAGTGCCTAATGCCGGATTCGACAGGAAGGTTTCGTCGCGTAAGGTCTTTATAAAAGCAATCAGGTCCGATTTTTCGCTTGGTGTAAGTTGTATTCCTCCATCGTAAGCATGATGCATAAGAGGGTGTACATAGGGCGACCAGATTATGCCCTGGGAATAAAAATCAATAACTTCCCCGAGTGTTTTAATCCTGCCATCGTGCATATACGGACCGGTAAGTTCAATGTTGCGCAGGGTCGTTACCTTGTAGGCACCATGATCAGCCGGATTACCGGTTACCGAAAAGCGGTCGCGTGAATCGTTAAAAACTGAATCTTTGCCGTTATTATAAAACAAGTTGGTTGTAAAAAGCGGGTTACCCGATCCACCATGGCAATGGAAACAATCGGCACCGTCTTCGGTCATAAACAAAACATAGCCATTGAGTTCCTGCATGCTGAGTTGAACTTCGCCACGCATATACCGGTCAAATTTTGAATTGGATGAAATCAGGGTACGGACAAATTGTGCAATCGCTTTACTTATGTTCCTGAAAGTCACGGTATGAGAGCCAAAAGCCTTTGCGAACAACTCAGGATAACCGGGTATGCTTTGTATGAGTGCCTTTGTTTTAGTGGTATCGCCGGCCATTTCATGAGGGGCAGTAACACCCATATAAACGATATCTTCTATACTGCGTTGACTTGCATTGGGATTATTTTCCGAAATCAAGCCCGACCATAAATAACCTGACTCATTCCAAACCAGGTTAATCATAGGTAGCATATAATGCGGGGTAACGATACCGGTTATACCGAAAGGCCGTCCTCCGGTAAATTTCGGGTGATCGATCCCACATTCGAACGAGCGCGACTGCAGGTGACATGTGCCACAACTCATCATTTTATCCGCTTCTGTATTCCCCGACAAACGTCCATCGTAAAACAGGTACCGCCCGAGTTCAATACCTTCGACAGTCATTTGATTATCGGCAGGAATATTCATGCGGGTCGGGAAATACTTTGGAACAGGTATCTGGTATGGTGTTGTTATATATTCCGGGTCGTCCTTACAGGCAGGAAAAAACATGAGCCATGCAAATACGGCAAATAAAACTGCCGTCATGGAAATCTTTTTAAACTTACGTATGGTATGGGTTTTCAATGAGTTAAAATGGGTTAAGGAAACAGAAAGGGCTGGAAGTTGGAAGCTGAAAGTCGGAAGTCGGAAGTTGGAAGACGGAAGTCGGAAGTCGGAAGTCGGAATAATGAAGATTGATCAAAATCTGTTTTTGTTAATCACAGATTAAAAACTTTCATTAAGCCACATTACTACAATTCGCCCCTCTCCCTTCTCACCTCTCACCTCTCACCTAAAGGTCGTGATAAATAATATCTTCCCCCTTGTGTGATACCGAGAAGGCATTTGCCCCGTTCTCGGTCGCTTTGCGCATGGCAACCTGGTTCTGCATTATTTGTCCGCCGATCACATTCCAGTTCCACAAATTAGGCGACTCGAACCATTTCTCAATATTCATAGTTATGGTGTAGGTATTACTTAAGGTACCCGCATGAATGTTGAGGGGTAATGTAACCTTGAAATAATTCTGGTACATTGTGGTTTCGCCTGCTTTCAAACCAATTCCAAGGTGGAAATTGAATGCTTTCGTTGTATCACCGGTTGCTTTCCATTTGCCGTTCATTTTCATGTAATGATATCCGCCACCCATCAGATCGGGCCAGAACATATCGCGTTCAGGCGGATTCACAAACAATCCGGTTTTGTTTTTGGTTTCATTGATTCCAAAAACGAATGAAATACTCGCATAATCCGTAACCGGAAGGTAATCCTGGGGGTTCCATGTCAGGGTTGAAGGAGTGGCTGCATCTATATAATGTATTCCATTATCGGATGATATCAGCAATTCCTGGCCATCAGCCGTGTTGAGCGTTACTTCCGAAATAAAATACTGGAGTTCATCTACCTGGTATAAGTTCCCTGCAAGATTGGTATAGTTCATAACACCTGTCTGGAGCTCAAAACCATTCACTTCGTGCTTGAAGATAAACTGGGGTGCAACCTTTTTCAGACGCTCTTTTGCACACGATAGAGCAAAGAGCGCTATAACTGCCAACAACAGTAGTGGTTTCGCTTTTGAATTTATTTTCATAATTTCAGATTATTACAATAA
>CAISRK010000158.1 GCA_903887815.1 uncultured Bacteroidales bacterium
GAAATGTTAATGAATCATTCCTGACAAGGTTTGCCACACTGTCGAGTTGAGTTGCTGCGTTCAAAAGGTCGTCGGGCGACACTTTAGGGATAATCAGGATATGCCTGACATTAACAAAATCGCCTTTGTGTTCGATGAGTTGAAGGAGGTGGTATCCAAATTTTGTCTTTATAATTTCGGAGAGATCATTTTTGTTTTTCAGGGCAAATGCTGCTGATTCAAATTCAGGAGCCATGGTTCCCCGGCTGAAAAGCCCCAGCTCACCTCCTTTAGAGGCCGAGCCTGGATCTTCGGAGTATAATACTGCAAGGGTGGAGAATTTATCACCTTTAACAATCCTGTCGCGCAGTGCAGTAAGCTTATCGCGTGCTTCCTTAAGTTGGGAAGGCCCTACGACCGGAGTTTTTACAATCTGGCCGATCTCGTATTCGGTCGGAATCAGCGGAACACTGTCAGCTTTTAAGTTGTTAAAATAGTCCTTGGTTTCGTTGGGCGTGATCTTTACATTTTCGACAATCTTACCCTGGGCTTGCTGCGAAAGCATTTCAAGACGCAAAGGTTCGCGAAGCTCATTCTTAAATTCGTCGATGGATTTATCATAGAATTCTTCAAGTTTCTGTTGTGAGCCGAACTGCTGGATATAATACCTGAGTCTCCGTTCCAGTTCATCATTCACCTGCCCGTCGTCAACCACCAAACTATCGATTTCAGCCTGGTATACAAGGAGTTTCTGGAAAACAAGGTTTTCGAAAATATCGCAACGCATTACCAATGGATCACCTGCCATGCCCTGGGCTTTTGCCTGGGCGAAAGTTGTTTCAACGTCCGACCAATATACCGGGTGGCTACCCACAAGCGCTACAATCTCATCAACCACTTTCTCGTCCTGTGCTCTCACCTCTATGGCTGTTACTATAAGAACAATCAGAATAGCCGGTATTATCAATTTCTTTATCATATGCTTGGTAAGTTATTTCTTGAATATTTCATATTTATTCCGCTTCACGGCATCACTTATCAGGTCGTCTTCCATGCGCGAAAGTAAATCTGCTTTGCGTTTGTTCAACAGTATGGTGCGTATATTACCGATTTCGAAATTCATTGGTGAAACGCTTTCTTTACTCTTGTATGAAGCAATTGCAACAAAATAAGATGAAATGGAATCGTTAACAACGTAAAATTTGTTTCTTTTCAGGAAATCTTCCTGGTCGTCGACCGAAAGCGGTATTTTACGGGTCAGGTCGGAAAACGACATCCAGTTCTCATTGTCGATCCGGAAATCAGCTCCGTTTTCGAGGCACAAGGTCTGAAGCTTATCTTTATCTGCAGGCCGGTTGCTGAGTAGCATCGATCGGACTTTAGCCGCAAGGGGCGAATTTTTTCTCAGAATCACATAACTGGCTAATACAATATTTTCGCGGAGAAGAAAATTGGCCTGGTTTTTCATGTAGTAATCCTGGATTTCAGCCATCGCGACTACCGTATCCAGTTTTTGTTTCACAAGTTCCGATTCGTAAGCATATATGATGAGCGAATTCCTGTATTGCTCTATCTGTTTGCTGAAATCCCTGCTGGATTCATCGAGGTTGTCCTCTGCCTGTTTGAGTAATAATTCCTGCCTTACCCAGTTGTTAATGTAGGCATTAGTCATTTCGAGGCTGTCAGCTGCACTGATTCCTGCGGGAATAATTCCCTGCAATTCATCCGCATACAGGTATCTATCATACACTTTTGCGACAGCCTTTTCCTTATTGCCGGTTTTACCGGGCAACAGGTTGCAGGACATCATCAAAATGCTTAATAAAGCCGTAAAAAGCAGGACTCTTTGCATGAACAATTATTGATTTAACAGCGTTTGAAACACTTCGCGGTTTACAGTAACCGGGTATTTTGCGCGAAGTTCAGCGATCCATTCTTTCTCGAGAAAGTTCTGGTAATCGGCAGTCATGGCGCCACGTACATCGTTAAGCGGCTTCGGTTCGGGTGCGGCCACCTGGTGAACGACCACAATAGCACTTTTATTTTCGGCTAACGGAATTACATTCGAAGTTCCGGGGGTCCATTCGATGCCGTCGAGAATTTTATTTTCCCCTTTCAGGTATTTTTTGTGTTCGATGGCAACTTTCTGGGTGGAATCCACGTTGAATTTCGCAAGTATCTTATCATCAGTTGTTCCCTTTTTGAGCATCTTCTGCAGGCTTTTCATGATGGTTTGATCCTTGATTGTAATTATCGAAGCATCGAGCCTTGGTTCCCACATGTACCTGGTTTTGTTCTCCTGGTAATATTTTTCGAGTCCTACCGAATCCTTTACAGCTTTCGTCCAAACCTTTTTATCGGTAAGATCGAAGAGCAGAATCCCATCGTGGTATTCGCTTATAAGGGCTTTAAAGTCAGGTTTTTCCTGCTCCAGCTGATTGTCGGCATACTTCATTATTGCATCGTTAACAAATAAAGTATATTGTTGCTGAACGTACGCCATAATATCTCCTTTTAAGCCGCGGCGTTGTGTTTCTGCTAAGTTTTGAGCAAAGTCGGCCTGGGTAAACTGCTGGGTTCCTATTGCAAACAGATTTTTTGTTAAGCCTGCTGCCTGATTATCTTTCCAGCTTGCATCAAAGATGGAATCGGTAACAGCCTTAGCCAGTTCAGCCAAAGCTGCCGGATTTTGAGTAAAACCGTATCTGGCTTTGGTTTTTGCCAGGAAAGCATCCAGGATTACACTGTTACGGTCGCTCTTGGTAACGCGCTGGCTGATTTCATCCTTCTCTTCTTCAAAGGAAGCAACAGGTTTTTGCTCAATTAATTTTATTATATGCCATCCATAATTGGTTTGAAAAGGTTCGGAGTAATCACCTTTTTCTTTCAGGTTCTGGATAGTTGCAACAAACTCAGGGAGTAGCCTGTTAACGCCAAACCAGGGAAGAACTCCTCCTTTACCTGAAGTGGACTTATCGGCAGAGTATAACTTTGCAACATCTCCAAAATCGCTGCCACTTTTTAAGAGTTTATATGCCATGTTTGCCGAATCGGCAATCCGGAGCGAATCATCGAGTGTTGCTTTCGGCGGATATACAAGTATGATATGTGCCAGCTGGATTTTACCCATTGCCGGGTTTTTCTGTGTCACTTTAATCAGGTGATAACCAAAGTCGGTGCGAACAGGCAGGGTAACTTCGTTCAGTTTGGCATTGTAAGCGGCTGATTCGAAAGGATAAACCATATCGAACGCAGTAAAGAATCCCAGGTCGCCTTTGGTTCCTTTAATTTTCTGTCCATCTGCATCACGATCTTTAGCCGAAGGATCTTCGGATTCTTCCATAGCCACTTTGCCGAAGTCTTCTCCTTTCGTTATACGTTTGTGCAGTTGCATGATCTTATTCCAGGCAGCCAGAGTATCGGCGGCTGAAGCAAGCCTTTCGACGCGGATAAGTATATGGCTTGCGCGTATATCGCTGAGTTTACGGTCGTAGGCTTCGCGTACTATCTTATCATAGGTTTCGTTATCAGTAAGGAATGGCTGGGCCAGTTGCTTGCGGTATCCTGACAGTTCATCGCGGAACGATTTAATTGTATCCATTCCCAGCGCTTTGGCCTCAGTAACCTTGAGCCTGAAATTGATATACAGGTCGAGGTATTCTTCGATGGCTTTATTATCTGGCTTTTCACCTTTTATGCTGTTCTTTTCAAATACATTTACAAATTCACTTTTCGTAACCTTTTCGCTGCCAACCTGGAGTAATACGGGATCAGCATTCTGGCTGAAAACAAGTATTGACAATATGCCTGAAAGTAGTGTAAGTGAAGCTTTTAAGAATGTCCGTTTCATACTAAATCTGATATTATTGTTTAAGCAAACCGGGTAGAAACCCAGGGATTAGTTGGTTGTTCGTTGCTTGTAATCTGGAATCGGTTGTTTTAATCTATTTAGGGGTAATTTACCTGCTGTAGTTTGGTGCTTCGCGTGTGATGGTAATATCATGCGGATGACTTTCGAGCACACCTGAAGATGTAATTTTAACAAATTTCGCTTTCTGGAGATCGCTGATATTTGCCGAACCGGTATAACCCATACCTGCACGCAGGCCGCCGACCATCTGGTGTATTACTTCCGAAAGTGCACCTTTAAACGGCACCCGGCCAACAATGCCTTCGGGAACGAGTTTTGTAATATCATCTTCGGCATCCTGGAAATAGCGGTCTTTCGAACCCCTTTGCATGGCTTCGATCGATCCCATTCCACGGTACGATTTAAATTTCCGGCCTTCGTAAATAATTGTTTCACCAGGCGATTCCTCGACACCTGCAAACAGCGAGCCTGCCATTATGCTGTAAGCGCCGGCGGCAATGGCTTTAACAATATCGCCTGTATATCGGATTCCGCCGTCGGCAATAACCGGGATGCCTGATCCACGCAATTCGGCGGCAACTGCATAAATAGCTGAAAGCTGGGGTATGCCGATACCGGCAATAACCCTGGTAGTGCAAATTGATCCCGGTCCGATTCCAACTTTAACTGCATCAGCACCGGCATTAGCAAGGGCACGTGCAGCTTCGGCTGTTGCAATATTCCCAACAACAAGTTCAAGATCAGGGAAATGTTTTTTAACAAGTTTGGTCGTATCGATAACCCCTTTCGAATGGCCATGGGCTGTATCGATTACAATGGCATCAACCCCGTTTTTAACAAGTTCGGTAATGCGTTCAAGTACATCGGCGGTAACGCCTACACCAGCTGCAACCCTAAGCCTGCCCAATTCGTCTTTACAGGCATTCGGACGGGCTTTTATTTTTATAATATCCTTGTATGTAATAAGCCCAACGAGTTTATAATCCGCATCAACAACAGGCAGTTTCTCGATTTTATATTCCTGGAGGATGTCGGAAGCTTTTTCGAGGTCGGTATGTGCATTGGTTGTAATAAGGTTTTCGCGGGTCATAATTTCGGCAAGAGGCCTCTTCGGGTTGCGTTCGAAACGCAGATCACGGTTGGTGATAATTCCGGCCAGTTTGCCATCGGCTGTTACAATTGGTATACCCCCGATTTTGTGCTCACGCATAATATTAAGCGCATCTTCAACCAGGGCATTTTCGCCAAGGGTGATAGGATCGGTGATCATGCCGCTTTCCGAACGCTTTACACGGCGTACTTCGGCAGCCTGCTCCTGAATACTCATGTTTTTGTGCAGCACACCAATTCCGCCTTCCTGTGCAATGGCTATAGCCATAGTGGAATCGGTGACTGTATCCATAGCAGCGGATACTATAGGGATATTTATTTTTATTTTTCTTGTAAACCAGGATGAAGTATCAACATCACGCGGAAGCACTTCTGAATAGGCAGGAATCAGCAGGACATCATCATACGTCAGACCATCGCCCGCAAATTTTTCACTATCAATGAACATAGGTATTTTTTTGAATCTGCAAATTTACTAATTTTAATGGAAGTCCTTGTTAAAAAATCTTAACTTTTAGCCGCTAACAAATAGCTGTAAATCAGTATAATTCATAGTCCTATATTTAGTGGGTATCCTTTGTTATCGTATTATAGACGCGGTTCCGCGTTTGATAAATTCCCTACCGTCAAAAGCCTTATAGGTCACCAGAAAGGAGTAAAGCCCGGTATTGGCGATCTGCCCGTTGATACGGCCATCCCAGCCGGAAACCATATCCGCCGTTTCAAAGATTTCACGCCCCCAGCGGTCGAATACGATCATTTTGAACTCGCCCGGATCCACAAAGGTGGATACCGGCCTGAGCCGGTTGTTTGTTGCGCTTTCAGGGTTGAATGCATTTGGCATAAAGAGTGTCGGATCTTTTACAATACAACGGATATTCGATCTGGAGTAAATTACCAGCGGGGATGCGAGCTGGTTGCCGATATTTTCGTGAGCTACAACCCAGTAACACACTTCAGCTTTCGGATCAAAATTGGTTGATGGTTCCGAAAAACTACCGGTTGAACCAGAAACCGAAAGAGCTAAGTTTCCCGCAGCCGGAACTCCATCCACTCGCCGAAAAATATCATAATTGTCCACTCTTTTTAACCAGGTATCATAGAAATTCCATGTAATCCGGTTATCGGTTGATGAATATTCCTGCACAAGAAAAATAGAGGTTGCGGTATTAAACGAGAACCTGACTGCAGCATTGCAACTATCCACTACCACCAGCCTGTAGGTATAACTTTGGTTATGAACTCTTGCCGAAGTATCATTAAAATTTCCAAAATGGCCGGCAGCATTCCCGATCCCGATTCCGGAAGCCGAATCGATCGCAACCCACGGGCCGGAAGGTGAATCTCTGCGTTCGAGCCGCAGGTTGTTAACCGTATAATCGGGTTTGTATACGTAATCCAATTTTAGATAACTGTCATTCTCAACAGAAAC
>CAISRK010000159.1 GCA_903887815.1 uncultured Bacteroidales bacterium
AAATCCAGCAATGGGCTCTTAACGATAAGAAAGCGAAAGTGATAGGAAAATGGATCGAAGCCAAATCGAAAACTGCATATATCCGCATTGGCGACAGGTTTAAATCCTGCGATCTGAAATACAACTGGACCTTTACAGAAAAATAAACTTTAATTCATCTTACTGGTTATAACAGGGTTAATACCCTTGAATAAAAAATATTTTTATGATTCAATACAAATCAGATACTGAGGCTCTGAACGATTTTTTAAAAAAATACAATGAATTACGGTCCGAGATTGGTAAAGTAATTGTGGGGCAGGATGAGGTTATTAAAAACCTTCTGATAGCTATCTTTTCGAGGGGCCATGCTTTGCTTGTTGGCGTTCCGGGTCTGGCCAAAACACTTATGGTAAATACGCTGTCGCAGGTACTGGGACTCACTTACAGCCGTATCCAGTTTACTCCCGACCTTATGCCATCGGATATTATTGGCACCGAAATCCTCGACCAGGAACGCAAATTCCGTTTTATCCGCGGCCCTGTTTTTGCCAATATTATTCTGGCTGATGAAATTAACCGTACTCCTCCCAAAACCCAGAGTGCGCTGCTCGAAGCCATGCAGGAAAAAGCGGTAACGGTTGCAGGGATCAGTCATAAACTTGAAGAACCTTTTTTCGTACTCGCCACCCAGAACCCGATTGAACAGGAAGGGACCTATCCTTTGCCTGAAGCACAGCTCGACAGGTTTATGTTCAATATATGGCTGGGTTATCCCACTTTCGAACAGGAAATACAGGTTGTAAAAAATACAACTACCATGCATACGGCCGAATTAAAGGTAATTATAACTGCCGAAGAAATTAAATATTTCCAGGACCTGATCCGCCGAATACCTGTTGCCGATAATGTATATCAATATGCAGTCCGGCTGGCATCACTCACACGCCCGGGCACAGAACTTGCACACCCCTGGGCTGACAATTACCTGACCTGGGGCGCCGGCCCACGTGCATCGCAATACCTTATCCTTGGAGCCAAGTGCCATGCTGCTGTTTGTGGTAAATACTCTCCCGATATTGCCGATGTTCAGGCTGTAGCGACTTCCATTTTACGCCACCGTATTGTAAGGAATTACAAGGCTGAAGCCGAAGGTATAAAAGAAGAAGATATCGTCAATATGATGTTCAAAGCATAAAGCCCCCTTCGTTCAAATGAAAACCGGAACTCTACTGGCTCCGGTTTTTTAAATTTTTACGCTCACAGCGTCAGGCTCCCAAAGAATGCAGGCAGCTGGAAGGTCTGCTCTATTGTTGACCCTAGCCAGGAAATTGATGAGCCGGGCCGGGGCCGGGGCCGGTAATACAATTTAATGTATTTTTGTTGGAGAATAAGCATGAAAAGATCGGATGCTGTCGCTTTCCAGCGAAATCATATTCCAAAATCACATAAAACTTAGCACTCCAAAAATGAGTTTTTCTCCAAAGCAGGTTGTTGAGAGCCTCCTGCTTATTCTCCTGTTTCAGGCACCCGTTATCCTATCAGGGCAAAATACCGCTGCTAAACGTAATCCGTTCAATCTTGACCTCACTGTTACTATTGATGCGTACCGGAAACAGATTGCAAAAAATCCACGAAACATAATGGTGGATCTTGAAAAAGCAGTAAAAGGCATTCGTACCGACATACGATATGCAACAACGAACAATTTCACCAAAGAAATAATATATTCCGAACCCCGGGCATTTGCCAGGAAACCGTTAGCCGATGCACTCTGCAAAGTGCAGGACTCGCTGGCATATCACAAAATCGGGCTGAAAATTTATGATGCCTACCGCCCCTATGCTGCCACACTCCGGTTTTATGAAGTTTACCCTAATACCCGTTTTGTAGCAAACCCTGTTTACGGGTCGGTGCATAACCGCGGATGCGCAATTGATTTAACACTGGTTGAATTGGAGACCGGAAAGGAACTACCTATGCCCACACCTTTCGATGATTTCTCCTCAAAAGCTGGAATGGCTTATGCAAACCTGAGCGATACAATACTGGCAAACAGGAAGTTACTTTCAGGAGTAATGACCTTCTTCGGATTTGAGCAAAACTCCGCTGAGTGGTGGCATTTCGACTTTACAGGCTGGAAGAATTTCCCCCTCATGGACCTGCCCTTCGATGAATTGGACAAATCCCTCACCCCTGATGATAAGTAAGTGATTAAAGCTTCAAATATAAAAATACAGGAAGGAAGTAATTTCCGATTATTAACAGTTTTTATCAATCGCCTGTGTGTATTTGAAAGAAAAGCGATAAAATGTATATATCTTTGCAGCAAATAAGTTAACCAATAAAAATCAAAAAATAAAATGGCCGTTTTAGTAGGAAAAAAAGCGCCTCAGTTTGAGGCAGATGCCGTTATCAATGGTGGCGAATTTGTTGAGAAATTCTCACTCGCACAGTATATTGGCAAAAAGCACGTAGTATTTTTCTTTTATCCCCTCGATTTCACTTTCGTTTGCCCGACCGAAATTATCGCTTTCCAGGATAAACTTGCTGAATTCGAAAAGCGTAATGTACAGGTTGTAGGTTGTTCAGTCGACAGCAAATTCTCGCACTGGGCATGGCTACAGACCGAGAAGAAAAACGGTGGGATCAAAGGTGTTACTTTCCCGCTGGTTTCCGATCTTTCAAAAACCATTTCCGAGAACTATGATGTTCTTGCCGGCGAATGGGAATATGACGAAGACGAAGAATATGTTGAATTCAACGGCGATGCTCTTGCTTACCGCGGGCTGTTCCTGATTGACAAACAAGGTGTTGTGCGTCACCAGGTAGTAAACGACCTGCCTTTAGGACGCAGCGTTGAAGAAGCAATCCGCATGGTTGATGCCCTTCAGTTCTTTGAAGAAAACGGTGAGGTATGCCCTGCCGACTGGCATAAAGGCGACGAAGGTATGAAAGAAAATGCTGAAAGTGTTGCTGCTTACCTTAGCAAACACGCATAATCTATATGCAATACTATGAACCGGCCATGTGCCGGTTTTTTTGTACCCTTATTTTTCCGAAAATAATCCGTTCAATAAAAATTTCCACGGCGGTATGCTCCGGATAATTGTTACATTTGGTAAACGATTGCCTGAATTTACAAACCATGACCAATAACCTGAAACCAAATCCTCTCCTGGAAATGCAATATCAACAGCTGGCCGAAATTGCAGGCTGCTTATGGGAAAAGGGCTGGGCCGAGCGGAATGCGGGAAATATTTCGCTGAATATTACAGGACTTTTTACTGACGAAAGCATCAGCAAACCGGCTAAACTGCAAAGTGTAAACCTTGATGAAAACTACTCCGCGCTGGCAGGGATGTCGTTCCTGGTTACATGCACCGGAAGCCGGATGCGCGACCTGGCCCGCTTACCAAAAGAGAACTCAGTTATTATCAGAATTTCTGACAATGGGTCGTCGTACCAGTTAATTCCGGTGGCTGATAATAAACTGGAAACCAAACCTCCAACCTCCGAATTAATTACCCACCTTGGAATCCACAGCCTGGTTGCAAAACGGGGAACACCGGAGAAAGTGATTATACATACCCATGCTACCGAATTAATAGCCCTTACTCAACATCCTGGTTATAAAAGTGCCGAATCCCTGAATCACCTCCTCTGGGGGATGCATCCCGAAACCATGATATTTGTGCCGGGAGGCATTGGTTTTGTACCTTACACCTTACCCGGGAGCGAAGCTATTGCGAAACTAAGCATTCAATGTTTTGAGCAGCACGATATTATAGTCTGGGAAAAACACGGTGTTTTTGCTATTGGGGAAACTGTTTCCGATACCTTCGATAAAATTGACATACTGTGCAAATCCGCTAAAATTTATTTTATGTGCCGCAGTGCCGGGTTTGTTCCTGAAGGTCT
Source organism: uncultured Bacteroidales bacterium (assembly GCA_903887815.1). GTDB lineage: Bacteria > Bacteroidota > Bacteroidia > Bacteroidales > UBA4417 > UBA4417. Next base: position 3,901 of record CAISRK010000159.1, read on the forward strand.
GTCATTGTCACAACTTGACGAGTTGAGGACATTGACAAAGAAATTCAGCACACAATAATTCGTTCCAAAACGATTATCTGAATTCACCCAGTTTTTTTAAGGCAGGGGCTTACATATTATATATATAGTTTTGTATATTTGTTATAAGTATAAACATAATCATTAACCAAATCTATTTTCTATGAAAAAGTATTTAGCAGAACTTATCGGGACATTCAGTCTTGTACTATTTGGCTGTGGAGCGGCTGTTATTTCAGGGAATGCCCAGGTAGGCCCCAGTGGA
>CAISRK010000160.1 GCA_903887815.1 uncultured Bacteroidales bacterium
AAAGAAGACTGCCAGGGACGAAACAAGCAACTTCAAAATAAATCTCATGATGTGCGTATTAAATTAGTTTGACAAATTTACTGAAAAAAGCAGATCGCCGAAATACTGTTTTTCGACAGGGCGGTATCCAAAACGGTAACCGATATCGAAAGGAAATACAAAACGCAGCAGGTGCAGATCAGCCGTAAGTTCAACCCCTGTCGATTGCAGCTTCCAGCTTTTGCCTTTATCGGTAGCCAGGCCGCCATCGTAAAACAGGTTTGCTTTCAGACGCTTGAAGTACACCAAAGGCCCGAGCGACAGATCAGGATAAGCAAACGGGAACTTATAATTAAGTGCAAAACACTGTATTTTATTGGCTTTAATATTCAGATAACCTCTAGGGAAAAGGATCTGGTTATTATACGAGTAGGCTCCGGGGGCCTTCTGTTGCAAGCTCAAATCCACCTTGATCCCGTGATGAAGCATTATTCCGGGGAAATACAAGTGGGAAACCACCGAAAAAATACTTCCAAGATCATTGTCACCAAACGGCGAATGGCGGAAAGTTGAACTCAGTGTCTGTCCCCATCGCGGATAAACATCCTTCTGCGATTGTTTGATATACCTGTAAGCGGTAATACTGTATTCGAGCGAATGAATTGTACTTGTTAATTTATCTGCTTCCCTGGAATTATTGTCTGTAATATTATAAAGTGACGAATGCAAACGAAATTGTAGTCCTTTGTAATATTTACCTCCTGTAAAAAGCAAGGGCAGGCTAAGTCCGCCGCTTATAATGGCTTCCTTAAAAGTATACCGGAAGGAGGTATCTCCACTCGTATAGGAAGCTCTCTCACCATATGATGTATTCAGTTCAATTATCGGGTACCAGGCTTTCCAACTGAAGTCGGCAGTTACTTTTCCGGTATTTTCAGCCATATCGTACGAATAACCAACCACCGTAAAAGCAGTGCTCAGGTCGTTTTGCGACAAGAACGAAATACCTGAACTGTTAATACCGCTCATATAATTGAGGTAAACCGGCGCCCAGCTGTGGAAATTAAAAATATGAGCAGCTTTTTTATACGATTGCGACGGGTACTGAATATGGGTTTGGGTGGTGGAATCGACTATCCCGGTCTCTTCCTTTACAAGGTATTTATAAAGGGATGCAGAATAGTCACCACACTGTTCAGGTTTTCTCCATTTAGAGGGAGAAAAATCAGTTTCACCCAGTTTATAGCCCGACGAGGAATAATCAGAATACACAATCTTTTTCCCGTCAGGTCGCAATTCGGCATTGGATGCACCAAATTTTGCAGAAGTAACCTGGAGAATCTGCAAATTCACCGGATTAACAGCATAAATATTCTCAATCCCCGAATATGAGCCGTTAAACAGAATATAACCTGCAGCAAACACCGGATTAGAAATTTCGGTAAATGTTGGCTGAACGACAGTAGTTATTGCTTTCGATTTGAAATCAAACAGTTGTAAACATTTGCCACCAGTCTTAAGGGTTGTAAACACGATTTGTGTTCCATCAGCTGACCAGGCAGGTGTCATATAGAAATCAGAATCTGAAGCGATTAATGTATCTGTAACAATTCCATTCGCAACATCGATAAGCACAATCGAATTCCTGCTGCGGATATCAGCACAAACGGCAGCAATTGTAAGTCCATCATCTGAAATCGCAGGTGCATAATAACGGCTTCCCCTCGTAACTTCATGTATCTTTCCCTTTCTGCTATCATAGACCATTATAACGGAATAGGTCCTCTGTTCCCATCGCGGATCATTAATTGTTTCAGTCCAGGCTATTAAAAAATCCGGTTTTGACGAAATACTATTCACCCTGCTGCCTGTTGCCTCCGGATGTCTTGCAACCGAGTAGTTTTCGGCCGAAAGGAAGCCCGGAGTGCAAACCACCTTTTTAGTTCCGTCGTGGCCAACAACGATAAACCGGGTAATATCGTCCATACCTGAAAGCTGGGCCAGGATCAGTGTATCGTTCAGATAATAAGGGTATTTATAGTTTTCGTATTTCCCCGGCTTAACCGGCGTGAGTATGTCAAAAGCGGAAATTACGGTTTGTGATTCCTGGTATTTCCACATCGAATCCAATTCAAACATACTTTGCCTGTATAGCGTCACTTTTCCCGATCCGGTTGCCGTTTTTAAGCCGTGATTAAAAGGGGTTAGGATGAAAGGTTTTCTTGCAACCTCATCGAGGGCCGAAATCCATGCCTGGTAGCCATATTTGCGGCGCACGTTTGCCACCAGTGAGTATCCAAGAACGTACTTATTCGGAACAAACGTGTTATATGATCCAAATGCGGCTTTATCGTAACTGTAGGCCCCTTTTTGCATTACCTGCGATCGTAGAAGCATTTCGAACGAAGGCATGCGGCCCCTGCCTGTATGACTGAGAGCAGTTTCGGTACAAACAGCATCGCCTTCAAGGAACCATCCTGGGACAAAAAGACCATTCACAACCGAGGCTGCCTGTTCGCCGGTAATCCAGGATAACACTTTTGTAAAACCCTGGTTTGCCCTGTCGAGTTGGACAACATGCCGGTATTCATGCAAAGCAAGCTGGTCGAGCCAATCCTGCGCATACGAATCCTGGGGTGCAGTTGTAAAAATCTCAACCCGTTTCGGAGCCCAGGCTGTAACCGCATTGGATTCGGTATTAAAAGCATGTATTATAAAAGGAACTCTTGCAGGAAGAAAGGCAAGCGTTTTAGTTCCATGATTATAAGTATAGCAAAGGGTATTCATCAGCTGCTGTGCTTTTGGCTCAAAAGTTTCGGGATAAACTATTCTGAAATGCCCGGTTTTGATTTGTCGCCATTGAACGGATGCAGGGTCCTGGCCCAGGTCATAATATTGCCCATACAATGTAAAAGGGATAACAGATACCAGTATAAGTGAAAATGAACGTACAATTGAAGAAACTGTCATCCGCGAATGTTTTGCTGCAAATTTATATAAGAAACGGGAGCAAACACTTGCTCCCGCGAAATCCAAAAAAAATAAGCCTCAGTTGATAGTAAAAACTAGATAAGATGGTATTCGTAAAAGAGTTTTTTCAGGTCCTCGAAGTTGAATGGTTTTTGGGCATATCCATCGAAACCAGCATTTAAACATTCCATTTTGTCAGGATTGGTAGTGATAGCGATGATTGTTGTGCGTCCATCGGGGTAGAAATCCATCTCAATTTTACGCATTTCCCTTACTGCTTCTAATCCATCCATTTCGGGCATTTGTATATCCATAAGGATCAGATCATAATCTTTGCCTTTGAAACTGGAAATCGCATCGTTTCCATTCCTGACTATTTCAACTTTATGACCATTATGGGTAAGAAAATAAGATGTGATTTTTGAAATCATCTCATCATCTTCCACCAGTAAAATATTCAGGCTTCTCATAGATTAAATTTAATCTTTTAAAAGGCATTTACGTAATTCGTATCACATTATATTGTGTATTCCCTTTGTCAGTTTCTGCTTATTGTTTATCAGATACATAAAACAAATGACTGTTTCCGGGGTTGGCACTGGTAAGAAGCAAACCTGAGGAAAGCCTGCATTTGAATAATAAATCCAAAATGCACTAATTTTTCGGATTGACCAATTCTATTGCCTGGCAACTCAAGATTTTTTATGTTAGGTTTTTGAGTCATATCACGCGTATGCCTATCCCCGGAAAGTATAGCGCTATACACTACAAAAACTTTATCTATCAAATAACATGCCCGAATTCTTTAAGCATTGATAATCAACTGACTAATAAAAGTCAATTTCACGCATTCACAAAAAACTGTCCCAAAATGAAAAAATGTGGCCGTACTTGGAACATTTCGTAGATGTGTCACTCGTATTTAGTACCTGGTGAAACCAAATATTCCATGAAATGTTTATTCTTTGGCGCTGATCCCTGAAAAATAGTTCCAGACAGGATCGTTCGGGGCAGCGGCAATAACCTTCACCGGCTGCCGGGTTACCGGGTGGATAAATTCAAGTTTTCGTGCATGCAGGTGTATCGATCCATCGATATTTGACCTTGGATACCCATATTTTAAATCTCCTTTTATCGGGCAACCCATTGCCGATAGCTGCACCCTGATCTGGTGATGACGCCCTGTATGAAGTTCGACCTCCAGAAGATAGTAATTATCGCTGCCCGCTAGTAACGTATAAGAAAGTGAAGCTTTCTGGGCGTTTTTCGAATTTTCGCCTGTAACAAATGATTTGTTCCGTGCTTCATCGCGACGCAGAAAGTTAAGCAGGGTATCGTTTTCCTTTGGCGGTTTTGTTTTGACAACCGCCCAGTATGTTTTTCGGATTTCGTGGTCTTTGAGAAGGGCGTTCAGCCGGGTAAGCGATTTGCTCGTACGTGCAAAAATAACGGCTCCGCTAACCGGTCGGTCGAGCCGGTGCACTACTCCCAGGAAAACTTCTCCCGGCTTATCATACTTTACTTTGATATAATCTTTAACCAGTTCGGATAAGGGTTTATCTCCGGTTTTATCGCCCTGCACAATCTGCGAGGGTAATTTATTGATAATAATAATATGGTTATCCTCGAAAAGGATGTTCTTTTCGAGGATTGAAAAGCCTGAAGGTTCTGTACTAATATTGTTCCCTGTCATTGGGAAAATCGAGAGTTTTTACGTCAACAATATAGTTTTGCACTGCCGACACAATATCCTCGCTCAGGTTCATATACCGGCGCAGGAACCTGGGTGAAAATTCCATTGTAATACCCAGCATATCGTGCAATACAAGCACCTGCCCGTCGACTGCTTTACCCGCTCCGATTCCGATAATAGGAATTTTCGCATTGCGGGCAACTTCTTCGCCGAGCCTGGCAGGAATTTTTTCGAGAACTATGCCGAAACAGCCCGCTTTTTCGAGCAGACGTGAATCTTCAACCAGTTTACGGGCTTCTTTCTCCTCGGTTGCACGAACTATATAGGTGCCAAATTTATGGATGGACTGAGGTGTAAGCCCGAGATGTCCCATAACGGGAATACCGGCCGATAAGATGCGTTCGACGGATTCAATAATTTCGACCCCTCCTTCCAGTTTCACAGCATCGGCACCGGATTCCTTCATGATGCGGATAGCCGACGAAAGAGCTTCTTTCCAGTTACCCTGGTATGTGCCAAATGGCATATCAACAACAACCAATGCCCGGTGCACTGCTCTTACAACCGATGAAGCGTGGTAAATCATATGATCAAGCGTAATTGGCAGAGTACTGCTATATCCGGCCATGACATTTGAGGCTGAATCACCTACCAGTATGATATCAATCCCCGCCTTATCCAGCAACCTGGCCATCGAAAAATCGTAACCTGTAAGCATCGATATTTTCTCACCTTTATGTTTCATTTCCTGAAGGACATGAGTAGTAACCTTCAATGCAACTCCTGGTTTGGCTGTCATGGGTTAAATTTTAGAATTAATGATTTGCATTCTTCTTTCAGGCTTTGTTTGAATGTATTGCCTGAATTAAGGACACAAAGCTACAAAGAATAATAAATAAGGGAGAGAAAAAAAAAGCCGGGTACTTGTGCATCCAATTAATAATTACTTTTGCTCCTGCTTCGGTTCAGCAATCTGTATGAAAATGAAAAAACTATTTCGCCTGATTATACCTTTAGTTATTCTTTTCTCTGTTTTATCGTGCGAAACTGATTTTAATGTTATTGCCGATTACCGCGAGGTGGCCGTCGTATACGGACTGCTCAACCAGAATGACACAATCCATTACCTGCGAATTAGTAAAGCATTCCTGGGCGAAGGGAATGCTCTTTCTTACGCCAAAGTGGCTGATTCATCGAGTTTCGGAGCTAATATCAATGTGGTACTTACGGAAACTACACCAGGCGGAACAAAAAGAAATATCGTTTTCGATACAGTTACCTTGTATTCTAAAGAACCTGGCGATTTTTACTCCCCGGGACAATTATTTTACTCCTCCAGGGCAGTGTTAAGTGAGAATAATTCATACAGCCTAACTGTCACTAATAAAAAGACTTCCTATGTAGTGAGTTCGCAAACTATGCTAATTCACAATTTCGAAGTTACTCTGCCTGTCTACCGCCCACCTCCATATACACCTGTTACAATGAGTTTTCGTCGCGCCAGCACCAGCGTGCAAAAATTTGCCTGGAGCAACGCTGTTAATGGTAAAAGATATCAACTGCGCTTTTATTTCCATTATAAAGAACTCGGGGCAAGCGGCGACACAACCTATCGCATGATTGAATGGGCTTTCCCATCAGTAACTGCCGAGACTACTACCGGCAGTGGCGAAAGTCTTGTTACTTACAAAAACGAAGAATTTTATACCCTGTGCGAAAACAAAATCCCTTACCCCGAAACTGCAACTGAAATTGCTGTGCAGAAAAGGTTTGCATCTACCTGCGACATAGAGGTAACTGCAATAGGAGATGAATTTACCACCTACCTCGATGCAAACGGCCCTTCAACCGGTTTGTTAATCGAAAAGTCTTACTATAGTAATATTACAAACGGGATCGGTTTATTTTCGTGCCGGTACCAGATCCATAGGTTTATCAGTCTCAGCCCGGAAACCATATTCGACCTGAGTACCACAACGGGACTTAAGTTTGTTAAGCCTAGCAAATAGTCGATCTAAAGCAATACTCCGACTGCTTATTCAATTTCCTTTTTAGTTTCGGGGAATTTACAAATCCTTCTGATAATAAAATCCGAATGCCAATTAAGGAGATGAGATCACCAAAAGGAGCCCTGTCTTTCTGCCGTTTTGTCAGAAAGCAATAATGACTGCCATATCCAGGCAAACGTGCCCCTCCGGTTCATTTTGTATTTACATTTCGTTCATGATATTGATTTTCTGATGTTTACACAATACTTTCTTAAGCATTTCAAAGTCATTAACTACTTAGCCCAAACAAATCAACCCAATAAACCTCCTATGGCATAATGATTGAAATGCTCTGGCGTATATCAAAAAATGTATTAATCAAGTAAAACACAATAAATAATGGGAAAAATAATTGGTATTGACCTGGGTACTACAAATTCATGCGTTGCTGTAATGGAGGGTAACGAGCCCGTAGTTATCCCTAACAGTGAAGGAAAACGCACCACTCCTTCGATAGTTGCCTTTACCGAAAACAGCGAACGTAAAGTTGGTGATCCGGCCAAAAGGCAATCAATCACCAACCCTACCAAAACTGTATATTCGATCAAACGATTCATGGGTGAAACCTACGACAGGGTCACCAAAGAAATACAGCGCATGCCCTACCTGGTTGTAAAAGGCGAAAATAACACCCCCCGTGTAAAAATTGACGACCGTACTTTTACGCCACAGGAAATTTCAGCAATGGTATTGCAAAAAATGAAGAAAACGGCTGAAGATTACCTCGGGCAAACAGTTACCGAAGCCGTAATCACCGTCCCGGCTTACTTCAGCGATTCACAGCGCCAGGCTACCAAAGAAGCAGGTGAAATTGCAGGTCTTACTGTTAAACGAATTATAAACGAACCCACTGCTGCTGCCCTGGCATATGGCCTCGACAAGAAGCACAAAGACATAAAGGTAGCTGTTTACGACCTTGGTGGTGGCACTTTTGATATTTCTATCCTCGAACTGGGTGAAGGTGTTTTTGAAGTTAAATCAACCAACGGAAATACCCACCTTGGAGGCGACGATTTCGACCAGCGTATCATCGACTGGCTGGCTGACGAATTCAAGAATGACGAAGGAATTGATCTTCGCAAGGACCCGATGGCACTTCAGCGTTTGAAAGAAGCTTCAGAAAAAGCTAAGATTGAACTTTCCAGTTCTACTTCAACGGAGATAAACCTGCCCTATATTATGCCTGTCGACGGGATGCCAAAACATCTTGTACGTACACTGAGCAGGGCAAAATTTGAGCAACTGATTGATGATCTCGTTCGTGCTACTATCGATCCTTGCCGCAATGCAATGAAAGATGCCGGCCTTACCAATGCAGATATCAACGAAATTATACTTGTTGGCGGATCAACCCGTGTGCCTGTGATTCAGAAAGCAGTCGAAGATTTCTTCGGCAAAGTGCCTTCAAAAGGAGTAAATCCTGATGAAGTGGTTGCAATCGGCGCAGCAATACAAGGCGGAGTATTGACAGGTGAAGTAAAAGATGTACTTCTTCTTGATGTAACACCACTGTCGCTGGGTATCGAAACCCTGGGAGGAGTAATGACGAAACTTATTGAGTCGAATACTACCATTCCTACCCGAAAATCGGAAACCTTCAGCACAGCCTCTGACAACCAGCCTTCGGTCGAAATACATATCCTCCAGGGCGAACGTCCTATGGCAAACGGAAATAAAAGTATAGGTCGTTTCCATCTCGACGGAATCCCGCCTGCTATGCGTGGCACACCGCAGATTGAAGTAACTTTCGATATAGATGCTAATGGCATTTTACATGTATCCGCCAAGGATAAAGGTACCGGGAAGATGCAGGAAATACGTATCGAAGCTTCTTCGGGCCTTTCGGAAGCCGATATCAAACGAATGAAAGAAGAAGCCGAGCTTAATGCTGACGCCGACCGCAAGGCAAAGGAAGAAATTGACAAGGTTAACCAGGCTGACTCACTTATTTTTCAGACTGAGCGGCAGTTGAAAGAGTTTGGCGACAAACTTCCGGCTGATAAAAAAGAACCGATCGAGCAAGCCCTTAACAAGCTTCGTGAAGCACATAAAAACCATGACCTTGCCGGTATCGACAGTGCTATGGCAGAACTTAACAGCGTATGGCAGGCTGCAAGCGAAGAAATTTACAAGGCTACCCAACCACAAGGCCAGCCAGGTGCTGAACATCAAGGCCAGCCAGGTCCTGAACCAGGAAAATCACCTGACCAGGAAGTTACTGATGTCGATTTTGAGGAAGTGAAATAAAGCCACTCAAAATACAAGTATAAAACGACCTTCAAAATTATTGAGGGTCGTTTTTTTGCATCTAACCTCACTTTATTTACCCGGACGGAGCAGATCATTTCCATTAAAGAAAGCAGTTGCGGGTTGTTTACTTCGGAAGGAATAGCCTGTCAGCTTCCAGGGGATTGAAAATAAAAAGGGTTAATCGGGTCTAAAGGGAGTCTCATTTATTAAAGCCTGGCCTTCTAAACAGAAAAGCCGGATTTCTCCGGCTTTTCACAATCAGTTATAATAAAGACAAAATGATTACTTCATAATTATCATTTTGCGAACAATATTCAGATCACCATTTCTCAAAGCAATCATGTAAACGCCTGCAGGAACTGATCCCAGGTTAACAGGAGCAAAGTAGGTTCCATCAATGTGAACATTTTCCTGCTTCCATTGCATAGCGCCAAGGTTGTTATAGACTTCAATATTCAGAACTACTGGTTTGCCTGATACTACCTTTATATTGAACTGCCCCCTGCTTGGGTTCGGGTATACATCGAAGGTATTACTAACCTCCAGATCAGCAACAGCAACAATTTTCGTAACCACAATGGCGTTCGACAGAAGTGAACTGCATCCGTTGAGGGTAACAATTACTGTGTATGTGCCCAGGTAAACCGGTTTTAGTTTCTTTCCTGTAGCGCCGGTAATTGCCACACCGTTCCTGTACCATTGATTTCCGCTTGCAGCGCTGCTGATGAGTGTATCGCCAACCGGAACCTGGGTAATTACAGGGGTAGCTGGTAATGCATTTACAGTTACGTTGAAATCAGGCGAAATAGCCCCGTTTCCGCATGTGTTTACTCCATTCACCTTGATAACTCCTGATGCTGCAGCGGCTGAGAAATTAACCGTAATAGAGTTTGTGGTGGCTCCCGATTCAATAGTTACTCCGGCTGGTACGCTCCAGTTGTAGGTAGTTGCATTGGCTACAGCCGGCACTGTGTAGGCTATACCCTGGGCGCCGGAACATACTGAAGCCGGCCCTGTGATCGTTCCCCCGACTGCAGGCAATGGAGCTACAGTAATGTTGTAAACGGCAGGTTGAACACCAACACATCCCAGTGCATTAGTATAATTAACACTTACCGTTTGGTTGCCGCCGGCATTCCATGTAACTTTTATTGCTGCTGTTCCTGCTCCTGCTGTAATTGTCCCACCAGAAGATACGGTCCATACATAGTTTGTATTTCCAGCCTGCGTAGTATAGGTTACCCCGGCAGCACCCTGGCAAACTGCCGTTTCGCCAAAGATCAGTGGAACAGGAACAGTAAGCACTGATACAGCCCTGTAGGTTGATGAAACGGCGCTGCATCCGCTTGAATTGCTGTAATTAACAGCAATATAGCGCGTTCCGGCTGTTGGCCAGTTCACAGTAACTGAGTTTGTATTTAAGCCGGATGTAATAATGCCATCGTAGGAGATTGTCCATACATAATTCGAAAATCCGGCTTCGGTGGTATAGGTAACACCGTTTGTACCAGCACACACCGAGGATGATCCTGCAATTGTAGGCGAAGGAGTTTGATTAACATTTACATTGAAACTTGTAGGAGTAACTGCATTACAACCTGCAGGAATTGTATAATCTACAGTAACCACCTTGGCTCCGGTTGTACTCCAGGTAACTGTAATCGCATTTGTGCCGGCTCCGGCAGTAATTGCCCCTCCGGCCGAAATAGTCCAGGTATAGCCACTATTGCCAGCCTGGGTGGAATATACATTGTTTGCAAATCCAAGACAAGCGTTCGCTGGGCCTGTAACAACAGGAACCGGGCGGGTTGCAACGGTAACATTAAATACAACCGGTGCAGTAGCTGTACAACCGGCAACGCTTGTATAATTCAGTCTTAATGTCTGGGCACCGGCAACATTCCACGATACTGTTATTGAATTAGTGCCTGCCCCAGCTGTAATAGTTCCACCTGCAGAAATAGTCCAGGTATAACCAGTCATACCTGCCTGTGTTGAATAAACCACGCCGGTAGAACCAACGCACGAAGCTAATGGTCCGGTAACAAGGGTTGGAACAGGTAATGGATTTACAGTTACTGCAAGAGTTGATAAAACCCCAATGCCACAATCATTTGTTCCCTTCACCGTGATAGTACCTGAAACAGCTGTTGGAGAATAGCTTACAACAATAGAATTTGTACCGGCTCCTGATGTTATTGTAGCACCAACCGGAAGAGTCCAGACATACGATGTGGCATTTAAAATAGCACCAACGCTGTATGCAACTCCACTTGCACTCTGGCAAACAACAGCATTTCCTATGATAGCGCCTGCGGCTACCGGAATTTGACATCCGGTAAGGAAAGTCAAATCGTTCCCATAGGATGTTCCGCTTCCATTAACCGCTTTTACACGATAATGATATATATTATCAATAACCAGGCCTGAGACTGTTGCTGATACGGCTGTTGCCGTATTTCCAGTTACGATATTCGGGGTTGCATTCATCGATTGACCGTATAAGTTGGTAAGGCCATATTCGAAGGTAACTGTGGTGCTTGCATTATTTGCATTTACAGTACCATTCATGGTAGCCCCGGTAGAATTGATAAAGGTTGCCGCATTTGTTATTGCATCAGGAATAGAGGTTGTTGACTGACTATTCGGATTTAACGATGCAGTTGTAGTTAAATATTTTGTAGATACACCGGAGCCGTTGTATTCATAAGCCCGGAACCAATAAGTAGTTCCAGGAGAAAGCCCGGTTACAGAAACGGCACTTCCGCTGTTATTATATATCACTTGTTCGCCCGATCCACCATAAACACTATTAGCAACAGGATCAGTTCCGTCAGCCGGATTAGTGAAACTATTGGAGGTATTTAGGGTTACAATACGTTTCGCACCATTCCCTGGAGTATAGTTGACTGTCATACCGGTATTGGTTACGGTACTAAAAGTTATGTTGCTTGTCTGCACAGTAGGAGCAGTTACACCAATTGATACCGGGGTAAAAGTGATTCCTCTAAAGGCAGTGTTAGTGGCTGAAGTTGCAAGTTCTGTATATACAGAGGATGCACCTGCATCAATAATTTTCACAATTTTAGGTAAAGTTGCAGAAGTAGTAGCATAAATAACTGGGTTAGTACCTGACCAGTCAACAATAAGCCCCCTGGCCCCGGCTCCTGTAGATGTTCCAACAGCTAAGGTATAACTAAGGCTCCAGACAGAACCTGATTTAGTCCACTTTTGAACACCTCCTATTGGCGCTGTTGTCCTGTCATCAGCTACATAGCATATATCAGAAGTTGAATTGAAGGAAAAAGCATAGGGAGATGCAGTTGAGCTTGTTCCAGTGGTTATCACAACAACACTGGTTTGTCCAGTTGTTATTGGTAAACCGGTTCCAACCGCATATACTCCCGTTGTACCTGATCCAGTGGAGAAATACAACTGGCCATTTTGAACGCCAATCGAACGTGTATTTGTTACAGTATTTGACACAAGTGCAGACGCACCTGTTCCCAAATAGTTTATCCCCTGGTTTGATCCACTGGCCCAATAATCGGTCCCGGTTGTGACACCTCCTCTTATGTTACCACCCGAAAAAGCAGTGGACGACAATACAGCTAAATAATTCAAGGCATTGTCAATCCGTAACAACTTCCGGTTTATATTGGCTGAAGTCGTACCGGCAATTGCGGCTACTCCAGGAATAGTATCATAACCGGGAAGTATGAGATATTTCCCATCAGGAGATAATGCAATCAACCCTTCAGCTCCAGAGGATCCTGCAATCGTGAGCCTATTGGCTCCGGATGTCGGAACTGCAACTGATTGAACCAATACCCCGGCAGGAGTGTATTCATCAAGAAATACAGCGGTAGTAGCAGAAGACAGAGCTGCAGCGCCATTGCCTGCCCTGTAAACCACAAGGTTTCCTGGTGTAAAAGCAACCTGTGAATATCCGGCGGAAAGCAGGCAGGTAAACAGCACAAGCAGAATGCATGTGTAAAAATTTGTAGATTTTTTCATGTGTAAACAGTTTTAATTGATTGATTTTCAACAGTAATTATTATTTTCTTCATCTGGTCTGATGCCTATATAACAATCTGGATGACAGCCAGTGATTTTATAGAAAAAGAGTGTTTTTTGTTACATAGGAACAAGAATAGAGGTTTGCTTAAAAATTTGAAATTAAATCCAAAAATAAAGAATTATTTATTGCGTAGGAGATTTACACGAAATATAAAACAAAGATAATCGGTTCTGAAAATTTATAGTCAGAAAGTCAAAATTATTCATAAAATAACCGTTCAGGTATTCCGAATCCTGAGCAAGCCAATAGCTTTTGGAATAATTATTCCAACATAAACATATCCCTGCCCAAAGAATTGCTATTTTTGAGGGGTGAAAACGGAGATATGAGAAAGATTATAGCCATTGCTTTTATACTTACTGCTGCTTTATGCATTTTTGCACAAAATGGAAGCCCCCTTCGATTCGAGATACCAGCCCCAAACGGAAGTGATCCCTTTAATTATGTAACCGCAGGAAATAAAGGCGTTTGTATTTTCTTCCCAACCGTTAACGAAAGCGATAAAGATAGTATTAGCTGGTCGTTCCTTATGATCGACCGGAATTTGAAAGAACAATGGCATAAACTGGTTCCGCTTCACAAGGACGTTACGTACCTTAAATGCATTTCAACCCCGCAGGCTTTATACCTTCTGTTTCACGACACCAAAGAAAACAAAGAGGGAAATATCTTTGTTTTCATGATAATGCCTCAATTACAACTTATTACCGAATTCCACGGAACGATACCTGCCAGGGCCGAAGTTGTGGATTTCGATATCTCTGATAACAGGGCATTCATTGGTTTCAACAACAGGAAAGGACAGCCGGGTATTATCAGTTTCTCACTTGTAACCGGCGAACATAGGAGCTATGAGATTACTTCAGAGAAAGATGCGCTTTTACTTGATATTTCAATTGACACTTTGCGGCACGATGTTTTTGCTACCTATAAAATCCAGTATTCATCCTCTCGCAATCATCTGTATGTAAACCAGTACAATTCGCCGGGAGCACTTGTAAAAACCTTTGACTTCACTGAACAGATTGAGAAGAAAAACTTCAATTCGGCTCAATATGTCCCGATGGGCGATGGAACCGGGCTAGTAACCGGAACTTACGGTTATAACGTGTCGAATACCCGCCGGCAGTATGATTATTACGACTACTACTACAACAGCTATTACTACAACTACTATTCCCCCTACTTCCTGAGGCAACCGGACTACAACGAAAACCAGGATAACACTCCTGTATCGGACGGTTATTTCTCAGCTAAAGTCAATAAAGGGATTGCTGAAAAAGTTAAATATTACAATTTCAGTAATTTCGATAATGCCTATAAGTATATGACAGATGTGAATGCACTTCGTGCTAAAAACCGCACTGATAAAAAAGAAGAGAAACTTTCAGATAAAGGTCTGCACGATGAAAATAATGATAAAACACTCAATCTCAGGCTTCTCATTCACGATGTTACACTCAATCACGGACAGTTAGTCCTTGTTTCGGAAGCCTATTCGCCCGAATACCTCACCAGTACCCAGATGTCATATGATTATTATGGAAGGGCTTTCCCGACCACCTATGAAACCTTCAATGGTTTCAGGTATTCGCATGCATTTGTTGCTGGTTTCGACAGCAGTGGGAATATGACATGGAATAACGGGATGGAAATGCGGGATATTCTCACCAAATACCTGAACCGCAAGCTAAACTGTATTTTCGAAGGTGAAGAAACCGTACTTTTTTATAATGCCAATAATAAAGTAGCTTTCAAAAAAATAGACGGCAACACAATTGTTGATAATACGGCTTATACTACTTTACCATCAAGACTTGGCACCGATCAGTTTCTCGACGAATACCTTGGAACCATGGAATACTGGTACGACGATTATTTTATTGCAACCGGCTACGAAAGCATCCGGAATAACTTTATGGAAAATAATAAACGCAATGTTTTTTATATCACTAAGCTGGCTTTTAAATGATAACCCGCAGATGGATGACTGCCTGCTAAAACGATAACTCTTCTCAATAAATTGAAATAAACCGATTAAAATCAAAAATTAATGAAAACACAACTGATTACCCGTTACCTTTTAGTGGCGCTGACGTTTCTTCTTACGATGAACGTCCGGATTGCCAATGCACAATGGAATACAAATACTTCGGTCAATCTCGAGATTTCCGGCCTTGAACTTGCTGATATGGAAACAGCATCGACAACCGACGGTAAATTATGGGTTGCTTTTTACCAGCCAAACGGAACTGGCAATTACGATATGAGGGCGCAGTTGTTTGATGCAGCAGGTCACAAATTATTAGGTGCCAATGGTGTATTGGTGAGCAGTAAGCCTACCGGGACGGCTACTTTTGTCTTTAACGCATGTGTAGCGGCTGACAATAATTTCGTAATTGCTTGCCAGGATGAACGCTCAGGAGTTACCCTCCAAAGTGTATTATATAAAGTTTCACAAACAGGCACTCCTATGTGGGGAGCTGATGGATTGGTACTTGGCGATGGCCTTGCTCCGAACGTTGCTTTGCTTAGTAATGGTGAAATTATAACAGCCTTTAATGAAGGTAATACCAACACCCTGATGTTGCAGAAGGTAACTACAGATGGATTACTGGCCTGGGCTACCCCCATACCCGTTTATGTCGGTACGGCAAAGACCACCATGGGTCAGATGGTTCCTAACTCGAACGGCAAATTTACAATGATATATCAAAAAAGAGGCACAGCCATATATACAACCCTTTATGCCCAGCAATTTGACAATTCAGGGATTAAAGTATATGATCCCCTGCAATTAAGCAATGAAACCACACACAGCACCAGGTATTATTCCCTTGCCTTTGAAGGGGATACCGCTTATGTGGGGTATTACAGTGCTTCGGGTTCCCGTTTCAACTCATGGTTTCAGCGGATCAACCCCGATGGCACTATCCCCTGGGGCATAAACGGCTCTCATTTTAACACAAGTGTCGGATCATCGGATAACTACCAGATGCAGACCAATATCAATCTTGCTCCCGGTTCACCTTACGTTTGGGCGTTAAGTTCATTCACTACTTCTACCCAGAGCCCATATGGAGTATTTGTTCAGAAATTCCTGAAAACCACAGGGGCAAGGCTGTTTACTGACCAGGCCAAGGTGGTGTACCCCGTTAGTACCATGAGGGATCAGCAAATCGGGAACCTATTGCTGATGAATGATACACCCATGTTTACCACCTATGATAAGGATGATAAAATTTATGCCACAAAGCTCGATGCTTCAGGCGATTTTAGCTGGTCGTACAACCGGGCAGAGGTAAGTTCGACAATTGCCCCGGCAGGTATCCCAAAAATGCGTCATAATTTCAATACCGTAGGAAATACAAGATGTGCTAACGTATGGACCGAAAAAAGAGGATCAATTTACCTGGGATACATCCAGGGTATTTCGAACAATGGTCTCTTTGGATTGAAGGTTGCAACGCTTGGCAATGTTCCGGCAAACATTTCGGTTGTTTCAGGTACGTTACAGTTGACTGATACAGTCTACCCTTCGTACGCTAACCAGGCAGTGATCTGGTCGATGGTGCAGGGGACGGGTCAAGCTTCAATAAATAGTTCGGGTTTGGTAACTGCGATTACAAACGGCACGGTATATGCAAAAGCAATTGCGGTGCAGGATAATACTGTGCACGATTCACTCCTGATCACCATTTCGAACCAGGTTGTACTTCCTCCGGCTGTTGTTACACTCGCAGCTACTAACACAGGCCTATATTCAACAACTCTGAACGGTACGGTCAATGCCAATTATGCAGCCAGTACAGCTAGTTTCCAGTGGGGAACATCGGTTTCGTACGGATCAACAGCATCTGCCACACCATCCGCGGTGAGCGGGAGTACACCAGTGCCGGTACTGGCAAGCCTGAGCGGGCTCACGGCCGGAACCACCTACCATTACCGTTGTGTTGCAAATAATGTGAATGGATCCACCAATGGCAACGATATGACATTTACAACAGCCTGTTTACTGGCCGGGACAATGGGCTCAGTTACAGGCACTTCAACTGTTTGTGTAAACGCAACAGGAATTGTTTACACAGTCCCTGCATTTACCGGTGCTACAGCATATGTATGGGCCCTGCCGGCCGGGGCAATAATTACAGCAGGCATTAATACCAACTCGATAACAGTAAGTTTTTCAGCCTCGGCACAGTCGGGTAATATTAGCGTTTATGCAACCGGTGGCGGATGTATGAGTATTCCTTCACCTCCGTTTAACTTAACAGTAAACGGCGTTCCTACGGCTCCGGGCGCTATCAACGGGGTGCAGATTGTGTGTGAAGGAGAAACAGGTGTTTCATACAGTGTTACGTCAATGCCGGGAGTTACAACATATACCTGGACACTTCCCACGGGAGTCGTAATTGCTACCGGTTCAGGAACAAGTTCAATTACCGTTAATTATCCTATGGGTTCTGCTTCGGGAAATGTAACTGTAAGTTGTTCGAACAGTTGCGGTTCGGGACCAGCCTCAAATCCACTTCCTGTTGTAGTGGCTCCGCTTCCAGGTACTCCGGGCACTATTACCGGGTTAGCAAACATTTGCACCCCGATGACCGGAGTTAGTTATTCAGTAGCCGAAGTACCAAACGGATACGGCTATGAATGGACACTCCCAGCCGGTGCCACCATTGCCAGCGGATCCGGAACCAACCAAATCACGGTTAATTACAATCCAACTGCAGTTTCGGGCATTATTTCTGTTCGTGGCACCAACGGAAACTGCCCCGGACCGACTTCGGTCCCACTGCCGGTTATCACTAACCCAACACCTGGTGCACCTGTTATCACATTCAATAATTTTGTTCTCTCCAGCAGCGCTTCAAGCGGCAACCAGTGGTATAAAAACGGGGTGATTATCCCTGGTGCAGGTAGTCCGGCTTATACGGTGACGCAAAATGGCACCTATACTGTTGTTGTTACTGTAAATGGCTGCAGTTCGGCGGTTTCAAATTCGATCAATGTGACTTCAGTTGCGGTTAAGGAACTGCAACCCATAAATTTCGAAATCTTTCCAAACCCGAGTAACGGAGTTTTCGAATTGAAAGCTAATAACCCTAAAAATGAAACCTATACTGTTGAGGTCTACAATAGTATCGGTAAAAGCATTTTGAAACAAGAAAATGTCATATTTGGATCGCAATCGATTACAGTTGACATGGCGAATATGCCTGTGGGGAATTATATTGTTGTGCTCCGATGCAAAAATGAAAGTATAAGCAGGAAAATGACAATAATCCGATAAGCTCCCTGTTGAAAGATACAGATAGAAGAGGCTGCTCGGGCAGCCTCTTTTTTTTGTGCT
Source organism: uncultured Bacteroidales bacterium (assembly GCA_903887815.1). Taxonomy (GTDB): domain Bacteria; phylum Bacteroidota; class Bacteroidia; order Bacteroidales; family UBA4417; genus UBA4417. Next base: position 18,375 of record CAISRK010000160.1, read on the forward strand.
TTTTCAACCCAATACTGAGACAAATCCGGGATTCAGTTACCTGTAAAAATAATGTTCGGTTTAATGAGCCCTTTTAACATATATTTGTACAAGAATAAAAATCTGTCGGGTTGCATATGAAAATTCTGTTAGCTTTCCTGATCCTGATTTGTATTAACGGAATGCTTTTTGCTTCCGGGCATACTTTTTCCTTCCTGGAAAAAGCGAAAGAGCAATATCGCTTTGAAAAATCCAATGCAACCTCAGGAAATGAGGATTACAAAGGCATTGATTCCTTATTGAACCTTGCCTCCACCTCATCTGATTTCAGTTCAGCATATACCACCTCCTGGAAAATCGGTCTTTTTTTACTCAAACAGGGAAAGCACCCCTTTGCACTCGACATTTTTAACGAAATGTCGATGTATCTCGAAGCAAAATCACCTAAAACGAATGATGACCAAATCAGTTTGTCATCTGTTTACAATATTATAGGAGCCATTTATGAAGAAACAGGCTTATGGAACGAAGCACTCGACCGGTATATGCATTCCCTCCAGATTTGCAACACAATAAAATACGAACCAGGCAAAGCCAAAGTATACAATAATTTAGGCAATCTCTACTTTAACCGGAATGAGATCAATAAGGCGGAAGAATTATTTAATAAAGCGATTGAAATTAACAAAAAATATGCAATACATCCCGAACTTTTAAATAACTACATTAACCTCGCCGGGATTTACAAATTGAGAAAAAACTCTAAAAAGGCTATCGAATATGCATTGGTTGCTCTTAACCAGATCGACCTGAACAACGACTCTTATGACCTCTCATGGCTGTATTTCAACATCGGTAACCTATACGAGGATATGCGAAATTACAATGTCGCATTGTCGTATTACCAACTATCGGCTGATATAGGAATCCGGAAACAGTATACTGTTATTCTGATAAATGCATATTTGTCTATTGCGTCGGTTTATAAGAGCATTAATAAACCAATACCAGCCGAAGAATATATAGTGAAATCTCTTGAACAGGCTGATAAACTGGGTAATCCGCTATTGCAGACAACTGTCCTTAAAAATGCGGCAACATTTTACAGGCAGAAAGGCAATTTCAACCTGGCAAGCGGGTATTATTCAAAGTATGTGAATCTGAACGATTCGCTTGAAGCATTAAACAGTCTTACAAAAATCGAACAGATACAGTCCGTTTATGAGGTGATAAACAAAGAAAAAGACAACCAGATACTTAAACAAAAAGTTAATCTTCAGCAGCTTGCCATTCAAAGACAAAGAGTTATCCTGTTTGCCGGCCTCCTGCTTTTCATATTCCTGGCATATTTTCTGATTAACCTTCAGAGGAACCGTAAACGTGAAAGGACCAATAATGAATTCATGAATAAACAGTCGGAACTTTTGCATCAGAAGGAAAAAGAAATGCTGATTACTAAAGAAAACAACCTAGAACTGGAACTTGAGTTTAAGAAAAAGGAACTGACCCTGAATGTGATGTCGTTCATGAAGTTAAACGAAATGTTGTCGGACATCTCGGAAAAGATTATTCTGACCGGGAAAACAGCCGAGCACCAGGAAACCCGGGATGCACTTAAGAAGATTGGCAAGGAGGTTCAAAAAAGCACTGAACTCGAAACCCTTAAAGAATTTTCACTCCGGTTCAAGGAAGTGAACAAGGATTTTTTCGATTTGCTTTTGGCTAAATTCCCTAACCTCACACCCAGCGAATTAAGGCTTTGCGCACTTCTGAATCTGAATATGAGTACAAAGGAAATAAGTGAACTCACCGGGCAGAGGCAAAAGGCAATTGAAATTGCCCGCTACCGGCTGCGACATAAACTGGGCATCGCCAATTCTGATATTAACCTGGTTACGTTTTTAGCACAGATATAATCTCCGTTTAAATATATAGCATCCTTCAACCCAGGATGGCAAGTACTTTGCATAACGGTTAATCAAGAAACAGGACTTTCTTTCTTAGGGCTTCATGAATTAAAGAACGCATGACAAGCTATAGACGAATTTGCATATGTATTTGATTTACATTATTATACGCACCTATAAATCTAAGAATGTAGTGGTAAAGTAGTGGAGACATGGCAGGCAGGAATGGTTTTTGAAGGGGTACATTTTTTGGTCAGCCGTCAAATCGCACATATTTTTGTTCAAGGAAATAATTCATGTCCCAATCAATTTCTATCCCCTGTTGCAAGGGGCAAAATTCGTATGAAAAATTCAGGCAAAGGCAAGAAAAAAGAAATAGCTGAAGAGGATAAAGTTTTAGTATCCCATGCCGATGAAATGGGTGAGATTGAAATGTTCATCCGTAAAAAACGTCTTCAAAACCAGGTATTAAAAAAATTAGCTGAATCAATGCTACCGGCAGAATCAGGCAAAATCAACAAACCGGCAAGCAAATAAGAACTTTGAGCGAAGCTTACCAATCATTATTGTTAATCACTTAAAACAATCAAAAAATGAAAATTAATTTACGCAGAATCATTTTCCTGGCTTTACTGGTGTTTCTCACTACTATAAGCAGTATTGTCAAAGCCCAGTGGAACCCGAACACTTACGTTAACCTGCAGATTTCGAGCTTAAATACAGCTGATCTGCAATCGATCCCGACCACCGACGGTAAAACATGGATTGCTTTTTACAGCCAGAACGGGTCTAATTATGATATGAGAGCCCAGTTGATAGATGCCAACGGCAATAAACTGCTAGGCCCCGATGGCATTCTGGTCAGCAACCAGACCTCTGGTTCTGCTATATATGTGTTTAATGTATGCCTCGATGCATCCAACAACCTTATAATCGCTATGCAGGATAGCCGGACCAGTCCAATGCAGGCGGTTGTATATAAGATAGCTCAGGATGGTACCCATCTCTGGAGTGCGTCCGGGGTGATACTTGGAGCAGGGCTTTCGCCTTATCCCTATGTATTAACCACGGGTGAAACTGTTGTGGTTTGGAACGAAAGTACCAGCAATACACTGCAACTGCAAAAAATCACATCCACCGGAACCCTGGCCTGGGGGACTTCAATCCCTGTGCTGGTAGGTACTACCAAAACGACCCGGGGACAGGTGATTGCAAACACCGGGGGAAAATTCACGCTCGTGTACCAGAAAAAAGGAGTCGGGATTTCAACAACGCTTTATTCGCAAATGTATGACAACAGCGGATCTGCCCTTTATACCCCATTGCAGATATCCAACTATACATCCAGCGGTGCCAGGTATTATTCTGTTGTTGCAGATGGTGATACAACCTACTTCGGTTATTATGTGGCCCAGGGTTCCCGGTTTAATTCATATTTGCAACGTATCAATCCGGGCGGCACTATTCCATGGGGTATGAACGGTTCGAACTTCAGTACCGCAATTTCATCAGCTGATCCTTACCAGCAATATACCTCAATGAATTTCACGCCCGGATCCAATTATATATGGTCGGTATGTGATTTCAGTAATACTTTACAAAGTACATATGGCATTTACGTTCAGAAGTTCCTGAAAACAACCGGGGCCCGGCAGTTTACTGATGCAGCAAAAAACCTTTACCCGATCAGTGCGAGCTTTGACCAATGTTGGGGTAAAATTGCCATGGTAAATGATGCCCCGATGTTTATGGCAACAGATGTCAATTATAAGATTTATGCTATCCGCCTGGATGCTAATGGAAATTTCGCCTGGACACCTAACAGAATTGAGTTGAGTTCCACAACTGCAGCTGCAGGGGTTCCAAAAATGCGTTATGGATTTACACCTGTAGGTCCTAACAAATGTGCCGGCATATGGACTGAAAACCGTGCTTCAGGAGGATATATTGGATATGCCCAGGGCATCACCATCGGAGGCCTTATCGGGATAAAGGTTTACACGCAGGGCAATGTACCTGCAACTATAACTACTAGCGGGGGAACCCTCCAGGTAATTGATTCCATTTTCCCCACAACGGCGAACCAGAATGTAAGCTGGAGCCTTGTCGGCGGAACTGGGCTGGCTACTATCAATTCCACCGGCCTGGTAACAGCTATTGTTAACGGAACCGTATGGGCAAAAGCAACATCAGTTGCCGATCCAAGCCTAAAAGATTCCCTGCTAATAACCATGACCAATCAGTTAGTAAGCGTCCCTGCCATTGTAACTGTAGCAGCAAGCCCGGTAACGAGTTTTACTGCAACCCTTAACGGGACAGTATCAGCAAATTATGCCAGTACAGCAGTTTCGTTCCAGTGGGGAACTTCAACTTTATATGGGAATACGATCGCAGCCAACCCTCCAACCGTAACAACCAACACCAACGATCCTGTATCGGCCAACCTTACCGGGCTTGTACCGGGCACTGTTTATCATTTCAGGGCAGTAGGAACCAATATAGCCGGGACGACCTATGGTAATGACCTTGCATTTACTGCGACCCTTACACCTCCGCTTGTTATAACCAATCCTGCCATTAATGTTCTGAACACTTCCGCAGATCTGAACGGTTCGGTGAATGCCATCAATTTATCAACCACGGTTTCATTTGAATATGGAACAAGCACATCATACGGCTTTACGGCCCCAGCCGGAACAGTAAACGGATATGTTGCTACCCCTGTTACCACCAGTATTTCAGGTTTAACGTGGGGAACAATCTACCATTTCCGTTGTAAGGGTGTAAACAGCATGGGTACTACCTATGGTTCCGATATGGTATTCACCTCGGGTTGCCCCTACCCTGTTGCACCAGGTGTTATCGCGGGACTATCGGTGGTGTGTGCAAATACAAATAATGTTGCTTACAGTGTCCCGGCTATTCCAAATGCCACAAATTACAACTGGGCTTTGCCGGCCGGTGCAACCATCGCTGCAGGCGCAGGCACCAATTCAATTACAGTTAATTATTCAAGTACTGCAGTTTCAGGAAATATTACCGTTACCGGAACAAACAACTGTGCATCAGGACCTACCGGCATATTAGGTGTAAATGTTAATGCCCTGCCTTCCCCAGCTATTACAGGCCCTGCGTCGAGGTGCTATAATTCAACCGGAGCTGTTTATACAACACAATCCGGCATGAATAATTATCTTTGGACTGTCATCGGAGGAACCATTACAGCCGGAGCCGGCACAAATGCGATTACAGTTACCTGGAATACCCTTGGCAACCAATCGGTTAGCGTCAACTATACCAATACCAATGGTTGTACAGCAGCTTCACCTGTTTTATACCCTGTTGTGGTCGTACCTTTACCAGTGCCTACTATCACCGGACCCGCCACTGCCTGCGAATCGACCAGTTACCTCAATTATTCCACCGAGCCCGGAATGACAAATTATACCTGGGCGATATCGCCCAACAGCGGGACGATTTCGATAAGCAATACCAACGTTGTGACCGTGTTCTGGACCTCTCCCGGTCAGAAATACATCAGCGTGACCTACACGAATCAAAACGGCTGCAGTGCTGCCAGCCCGACAACCTACAATGTTACGGTAAACCCGCTGCCGGGCACCCCTGGAACTATAACCGGAACATCAACTGTTTGTGCCGGTACGACTATTGGCTCCTACGTGGTGGCAGCAGTAAGCAATGCCGACTCATATACATGGAGTTTACCTGCAGGAGCTGCTATAGCAACAGGTGCAGGAACACGCAATATCACTGTCAACTTTAGTGCAAATGCAGTTTCGGGCAATGTATCAGTAGCTGGCGTAAATGCTTGCGGACCCGGCCAGGCTTCGGCTAATTTCCCGGTAACCGTAAGTACGGGTCCTCCTGCCCCCGGAGCAATCACGGGACCTGCAGTTGCATGCCAGGGTTCTACCGGCATTGTATACTCGGTAGCCGCTGTTACAGGAGCAACTTCCTATAGCTGGACTTTGCCGGCCGGAGCATCAATAAGCTCGGGAGGCAGCACCAACAGTATTACTGTAAACTTCGGTGCGGCAGCAGCCTCAGGAACAATAATGGTGAATGCAGTGAACGGCTGCGGCAACGGGGCTTCTACCTCGCTTGCGGTAACTGTGAACCCCAAACCGGCAGCAGCCGTCATTACATTGTTCGGGAACTTACTCAGCAGCAGCGTAGCCTCCGGCAACCAGTGGTACCGCGACGGGGTTGCAATTTCAGGATCGACCGCTCAGTATTATTTCGTGATCCAGGATGGTACATTTACGGACATAGTTAACGTGAACGGCTGCAGTTCGAACGTGTCGAACAGCATCATTGTGAATCATACCGCTGTGGGCGACGCTGATGCAGAAGGAATAAATGTTTACCCAAATCCTAACAGCGGTGCATTCTGGTTGTCAATTAATTCCGACAAACCAGCAGTTTTTGAAATGAGTGTCCTGAACAGTATCGGAGCTGTGGTTTACAAAGAAAGTAAGCTTTCCGTTGATGGCACCTTCAAACATTATTTCGATCTCCAGGGGCTTCCATCAGGGATGTATACCATCTTTCTGAGATCCGAATCCCGAAAGATCGTCAGAAAATTTATTGTCAACAAGTAAACTATTCGATCAAAATCAGAAAAAGGCCGTTTTACCAGGTAGAACGGCCTTTCTTTTTTTACTTTTGTTTCTATAAGCGCAGCATCCCGGTTTCTACAGCCGGAAATTCAGATTTCGATACAAGAAAAGTTAGTGCCTTGTGTTCCCAGTTAAAGGCATACCCTTTGCATCCTGAGCAGGTCAAGGTAATGCATCATATCCGGGTCTTCCCGGTTGATAGGGCAATAATTCTAAGCGATATGCCGTTTCAGGTATGTAAAAAAGTGATAAAGTACAATCGCTGCCGTTACCGAGACATTGAATGAATGTTTGGTGCCGAACTGAGGTATCTCGACACAGGCATTCAACTCATCCATAACCTCATCGCTCACCCCGGTAACTTCGTTTCCGAATACCAGTGCGTATTTTCCTTCAGGAGCAACTGCATATTCTTCGAGTTCAATGCTTCCTTCGGCTTGTTCGAGCGCAATAACGGTGAACCCCAGGCTCTTTAACTGCATTATCGCATCAGTGGTCTTTTCAAAATACTGCCAGGCAACTGATTCGGTAGCGCCCAGCGCCGATTTGTTGATTTCGCGATTTGGCGGGGTTGCGGTAATACCGCAAAGATAAAGTTCACGTATGCGGAAAGCATCCGAAGTGCGGAAAATTGAACCTATGTTGTGTTGGCTGCGGATATTGTCGAGAACAACAATAACGGGAAGTTTCGCAAGTTCACTGAAGATGTCAACGCTTACACGGTTCAGTTGGTCCATACTCAGTTTTCGCATACAATCAAATTTTGCTGCAAATTTAACCGTTTTCGGGTGTCAAGGCTTGAAATAGTTTTAAATGCAATCCGCCGGCTGGCCGACAAAATTCAAAATTACCTAATAGAGTTAGTTAAGGTTAACACAGGAATATTTAGTGGTTTTTAAATTAGTAACGCCCCGATAATAAATATGAAAATCATGTTGCTGCATACTAATTTTAAACTTTTACTTTTGAATTTTGAATTACTCACAAATCTTCCTGAATCAACTAAAATTATCAACACCCCCCATCACCTGGAGAAAATCCAAACAGATAGTCCTATATTTGCCATACCAATCATTTAACAGGGTAAAGTGACGAAAGGCAAAGAGAAGGAAGAAGTAGCGGTAACACCGCTTATGAAGCAGTACAATACCATCAAGGCTAAATACCCTGATGCTTTGCTGTTGTTCAGGGTTGGAGATTTTTACGAGACCTTCGGGGCCGATGCCATAAAGGCATCCGAAATCCTTGGTATAATTCTCACCCGGCGTGCCAACGGATCGGCTTCGTATATCGAACTGGCTGGTTTCCCGCATCATTCGCTGGATACTTACCTCCCGAAACTTGTGAGGGCTGGTTACCGCGTTGCTATCTGCGACCAGCTTGAGGACCCGAAACTTACCAAAACCATAGTAAAACGCGGCGTAACCGAACTGGTGACACCAGGTGTTTCGTACAACGATAAAATTCTCGAAAACAAGGAAAACAACTTCCTGGCCTGCATCCATTTACTGCCAAAATCGTCGGGGATCGCTTTCCTCGATATTTCAACCGGTGAGTTCCTGCTGGCGCAGGGATCGAACGATTATATCGAAAAACTGCTGCAGACTTTCCACCCTTCGGAAGTAATAGTGCAGAAAAATAAACGCCAGCAGTTTATCGAGACTTTTGGCGATAAATTCTATTTCTCCTACTTCGACGAATGGGTTTTTACCCTCGAATTTGCCAGGGACCTGCTGCTGAAGCAGTTTGGCACCTCCTCCCTGAAAGGGTTTGGCATCTCGGAACTCGAAAACGGGGTAATTGCAGCCGGCATAGCCTTGTATTACCTTTCGGAAACACAGCACGATAAAGTACAGCATATCTGCAAGATAAGCCGGATCGAAGAAGATCACTACGTATGGCTCGATAAGTTCACCGTGCGTAACCTCGAATTGCTCCAATCGCCCAACGAAAGTGCAAGCACGCTTCTTGCCACCCTCGACAATACAATCTCCCCTATGGGTTCGCGCCTGCTCAGGCGCTGGATACTGCTCCCGCTCAAGGACAGGTTGCCTGTAAACGAACGCCTCGATATTGTTGATTATTATATACATAATGATTCGTTTACCGGCATAATCGGGCAACAGCTTAAAACCATAGGCGACCTCGAGCGCCTTATTTCGAAAGTGGCCGTGAGCCGTGTAAACCCGCGTGAGGTCCTGCAGATTAGGCGTGCCTTACAGGCCTTGATTCCTATTAAAGCAGCCTGCAGGGATGCTTCGCACGAGGCGCTAAAAATTCTTGGCGAACAGCTGAATCCATGCGAGCTTATCGCCGATAAAATAGGCCGTACCATACAGGAAGAGCCGCCTACCATGGTTTCGAAAGGACAGGTGATTGCTGCCGGAGTATCGGCCGAACTGGATGAACTGCGCGGGCTCGCTTATTCGGGTAAAGACTACCTGGTTAAACTCCAGCAACGCGAAATTGAACGTACCGGGATTACATCGCTGAAAGTGAGTTTTAATAATGTGTTCGGCTATTACCTCGAGGTTACCAACTCGCATAAGGACAAAGTGCCGCCCGAATGGATGCGCAAACAAACCCTTGTGAATGCCGAGCGTTATATTACCGAAGAACTTAAGGAATACGAACAGAAGATACTGGGCGCCGAAGAGAAAATATTTGATATTGAAAACCGCCTTTACAACGAACTCATCCTTCACCTTGCCGAATATGTGCAGCCTGTTCAGCTGAATGCACAGCTTATTGCACGCCTCGACTGCCTCTTATCCTTTGCCCGGGTTGCAAAGACAAACCGCTATGTGAAACCGCAACTGAACGACTCGTTTACAGTGGATATTACCAACGGCCGTCACCCCGTAATTGAGAAACACCTTCCTACGGGCGAAGAATATATTGCCAACGATGTGATGCTCGATAACGACAGCCAGCAGATCATTATACTTACCGGTCCGAATATGTCGGGTAAATCGGCCCTGCTGAGGCAAACGGCCCTTATTGTGCTGATGGCCCAGATAGGCAGTTTCGTGCCTGCTGATGCAGCCAAAATAGGCATGGTCGATAAGATATTCACCCGCGTGGGTGCGTCGGACAATATTACATCGGGCGAATCGACCTTTATGGTTGAAATGAATGAAACGGCAAGCATACTGAACAACATTTCGAATCGCAGCCTTATACTGCTCGACGAAATAGGCCGCGGTACCAGCACTTACGACGGAATTTCGATAGCCCGTGCCATTACCGAATACCTCCACGACCACCCGCTTTACCGGGCAAAGGTGCTGTTTGCTACCCACTACCACGAACTGAACGAAATGGCTGCCAGTAAAGGTCGCATACGCAATTACCATGTGGCCGTGAAGGAAGTGGGAAAGAAAGTAATTTTCCTGCGTAAGCTTACACCCGGAGGCAGTGAACATAGTTTCGGGATACATGTTGCCCGTATGGCAGGCATGCCGGGCAGTGTGCTGCAGCGGGCCACCAATATCCTTTCGCAGCTCGAAAAGAAGCATGTAACTGACGACCAGGACAATGACTCCGCCGATCGCAAAACCGACAAAAAAGGGGAAGAGATACAATTAAGTTTTTTTCAGCTCGACGATCCTTTGCTGGAGCGCATCCGCGACGATATTATGCGGTTGGATATTAACACCTTAACCCCTGTTGAAGCGCTGATGAAGCTCAACGAGATAAAAAATTTACTTAAAAAATATTAGCAAAGCTTTTGGAAATAAAAAATGTGTGTATATTTGCACACCCAAAACGAATAGTAATGCGGAAGTAGCTCAGTTGGTAGAGCACGACCTTGCCAAGGTCGGGGTCGCGAGTTCGAGTCTCGTTTC
>CAISRK010000161.1 GCA_903887815.1 uncultured Bacteroidales bacterium
AAGCATACCACCCGGCCAACGCTCAGTAACGTAAGGCATATTGGTTGGGCGTACCATTTCGGCAACGAGTTCTTTAGCCTGCTTTTTAGTAGCAACAAAAAGGATGCGTTTGCCTGATTTGGAAATTTGCTTGATGGCAGCAGCTGCTTCATCAATTTTTGCAATGGTTTTGTAAAGGTCGATGATGTGGATTCCGTTACGCTCCATAAAGATATAGGGAGCCATATTAGGATTCCATTTACGTTTCAGGTGGCCAAAGTGCGCGCCTGCATCGAGTAATTCGTCAAATGTTGTTCTTGCCATTTAATTTATCTCCTGATTTAATTAGTTTACATTCTTTAATGTCGCAATTGCCAGGTAGCTCCGCCACAGGCGGAAGTCCTGGCAATTTAGATACTAAACTACCTTCATTTTCAATCTTAACGCTTGCTGAACTGGAAGCGTTTACGGGCTTTTTTCTGTCCGAATTTTTTACGTTCAACCATACGAGGGTCGCGGCGCATGAGGCCTTCAGCCTTCAGTGCAGGACGACGTGTAGGGTCGAGTTCGCAAAGTATACGCGAAATACCAAGTCTCAGTGCTCCGGCCTGGCCTGTAATGCCGCCGCCGTCGAGGTTAGCAGATACATCGAAAGTGCCGACAGTACCGGAAATTTCGAATGCCTGCATTACGGTATTCTGTAAAATTGCAGTTGGGAAATATTCTTTATAGTCACGTCCGTTAACCAGAATGACACCAGTGCCTTCCTTAAGGTAAACCCGTGCGACAGCACATTTACGCCTGCCTATTGCATTCGTAGTCTCCATTGTACTTATTTAATTTCGTTAATGTTTATTTTTTTAGGCTGCTGAGCTTCGTGTGGATGTTCGGTACCGGCGAATACGCGCAGGTTACGGAACAATTCGGCACCAAGCTTGGTTTTCGGAAGCATTCCACGAACGGCTTCTTCAACTACATAGGTCGGTTTTTTCTTCAGCATGACCCGTGGAGTATTGATTTTCTGTCCTCCCGGATGTCCTGAATAATGAACATACTCCTTGTCATTCATCTTGTTGCCTGTGAGACGGATCTTATCGGCATTGATGATAATAACGTTGTCACCGCAATCGAGGTGAGGGGTATAGTTGGTTTTTGTTTTTCCGCGAAGTATACGGGCAACCTGTGTTGCAAGGCGTCCGAGAATTTCGTTTTCGGCATCTACCAGAACCCATTCTTTCGTGATTTCGGCGGGTTTAGGAGTAACTGTTTTGTAACTTAATGTGTTCATCGTCCTGTGTAATATGCTGTTAATCAAAAAATCCCTCTTTGGTATAAAAAGGGGTGCAAAGGTATAACTATAATTTGAAATTCCAAAGACTTATTCACAATAATTTGTTGAATACTTTTCAGTATAGGCTGAATCGTCTTTTTTATCCCGAAATTGAGGGTGCAAAAGTAGGCGAAAAATGAACACACATGCAAATAATAATGAGTTACTTTCGACAAATTACCTGGATTTTCAAAAAAACAAAAGGATTCAGCTACCGGCAACACGAATCAGGTTTTCCCAGGCAGAATAATTTATCGGATTCAAACTTCCAGGCATTCGGACAAATACAGCAGACCCTAGATTCGCAGATTTTTTTGTAGGTTTGCATCCTCAAATAATTGAATCGAAAATGTCAATCATAACCCACGATATCACCAAGCTATACGGCACCCAGGTTGTGCTCGACAATGTGAATATCACTATAGGCAAAGGCGAAGTGGTTGGTTTGCTCGGGCCTAACGGCGCCGGAAAATCAACGCTGATGAAAATACTTACAGGCTACATCCCTCCTACTTCGGGTACTGCATCGGTACACGGGTATGATGTGCTTTTCGAAAGCGAAGAAATAAAAAAAATCGTCGGGTACCTCCCTGAAAACAACCCGCTGTACCTCGATATGTACATAAAAGAATACCTGGAGTTTATGGCAGGCATTCATAAACTTGGCAAAGAAACGCGGGGCCGTATACGCGAAATGATTGAAATAACCGGTCTGGGGCCGGAACAGAATAAAAAAATCGGGACCCTTTCGAAAGGCTACCGCCAGCGTGTAGGACTTGCCCAAGCACTGATCCACAACCCGGAAGTATTAATCCTCGATGAGCCTACTTCGGGCCTTGATCCCAACCAACTGCTCGAAATCAGGGACCTGATAAAAGGAATAGGGAAAGAAAAAACCGTTATACTCTCGACCCATATAATGCAGGAAGTGGAAGCGGTTTGCAACCGGGCAATTATAATTAACCTTGGTAAAATTATTGCCGATGGCTCCACAGCACAGCTCTCCGAATTAAAATCGCACGATATTGTTGCAGTTGAATTTGCATCGCCTACCACCGAAAAACTTCTGCTTTCGATACCGGGAGTTGCCAGGGCCGTAAAGACAAATGATCTTTCTTGGAAACTCCATTCCAAACCGGGTGAAGATATCCGCCCAAGGATCAATAAATTTGCTGTCGACAATAACCTTACGCTTCTGTCGCTGCACCGCGAAGACTATAATCTTGAGCAGGTTTTTCAGGAGTTGACGGGGAAAGGGAAGTGATGTGGGATGTGGGATGTCGGATGTGAGATGTGGGATATCTGATGTGGGATGTTGGATATTAGATGTTAAAGTGTCTTTTAGCTGACTACAAATTCCATAATACTTATAGAAATTTTCAAACGCTTATATCTTCAAGAGTTTTAAACCCTTGAGGGTACTTTAATTTATCGCGTAACGAAACGCGGGAATTTCCGTTACTTTACCTTCTGGCACCCGCTTATGACGAAAAAAATTTTTAGGTTTGTTTCATTAGCATTGCTGCTTGTAATAACAGCACTTTTGCTGCTTGTTTTAATACCTCATAAATACAACGTTCCGGCATTAAGTGAACGCGCCTGCACTCGCTACTGGAAATTGCCTACGGGCTCGCGAATTGCATATATAATGATACCGGCAAAAGGCATCAAAAAGCCATTCCCGGTATTATTCCTGCAAGGCGGCCCCGGCGGACCGGTTTACGACAGAAACATTGCGCAGCTTTCGCCTCTTGCAGATGAGGGCTTTGACGTTTACTTGTACGACCAGGTCGGATGCGGATTTTCCGAAAGACTAGGCAAAATAGCAGAGTATACTGTCAAGAGGCAAACCCGTGATCTGGAAGAAATTATCAAAATAATAGGTTCTCAAAAAATAATCCTGATCGGGCAATCGTGGGGTGCTATGTTCGCGGCTGACTTTGTGGCCGGTTTTCCCGAAAAAGTTGAAAAAATAATTTTTACCAGCCCCGGACCTGTTTTGCCTGCTGACTATTCCCTTGCCGGCATAATTCCACCTGACAGCCTTCAACTCCGGGAGCCTGTTTTTACAAACCGCCAGGGACGCAAAAAAGTATATAGCCTGAGATCCGAATTTGTAGAATTCTGCGCCAAAAAGTTCGGTTGGAAACTTGCTTCGGATAAGGAAATGGATGATTTTGCCACAATACTAAATTTCGAAATGGGTAAATCGACAGTTTGCGACACTTCCAATGCAGGACCGATGCAAAACGGGGCAGGGTATTATTGTATGGTGAAAACGGCACAAAGTTTCGGCCAGGTCACTGATAAGCGCGACAAACTCATTAAGTGCGGGGTGCCGGTTTTAATTATGAAAGGGCAATGCGACAATATTAAATGGGGTTACACCAGCGAATACATTAAACTTTTTACAAATCACCGGTTCGTGCTTATTCCTAATGCAGGGCACGTAATCGGTATCGAACAACCGGGAATTTATATAAAAACGATTTCAGATTTCTTAAACGAATAACCAACTCTCCAAGGGTTTATAACATTTGAAGGGTTCCGTTTTGAAAATCAAATTCCTATATTTATCCGCCTAGTCAATCTTCTGCGTAAGCTTCTGCACGATCCTGAATTGCTGGAAAAACTCTTTGGCAATCACCCGCAGAACGGTATACACCGGGATAGCCAGGAGCATGCCAATTAAGCCAGCCAAGCTGCCGCCCATTATGATAACAAAAAAGATTTCGAGCGGGTGAGCCTTTACGCTCTTGGAGTAAATAACCGGTACCAGGATGTTGTTATCGACAAAATTAGCCACAATCAGCACTCCGCCAAGCTTTGCCATTACTGCCAGCAATTCGTTGTATGCTCCGGCGGCCAGCGTTGCCGTTATGCCAAGCGTAAACGCTATCAATGCGCCTATAACCGGTCCGATATAAGGGATAATATTCATCATCCCTCCAAAAAAGCCAATCAGCAGCGCATTGTCGACACCCAGTATCCAAAGACCCACGGCAATAATCGACATTACCCCAAGAACTTCCAGAATAACACCAATAAAGTACCTCATCAGTAATTCTTTTGAATCATGTATCACTTTCCGGGTAGCCTGGTGATGCTTTTCGGGGATAAGCAAAAGGAGGGTATCTTCAAACATATTTTCATCCTTCATAAAGAAAAAGGCTATAAAAAGCACTGAAACCATCCCAACAAAAATGGTTCCTGCGGCCCCGAAAAAATTATTTATAACATTGGTTATTGTACCAATATTGGCAACCGATTTCGCTTTTATAACAATAAAATCCTGCAAGCTTTGCTCCTGTGGCACTATGCCGAGCGCATGAACCTCGTCGTCAACCCAGTTTAAAGGACTTTGCAGGTTTTCGGCAAGGAGGTTCACATCAATACGTGAAATAGTTTCGGCTTGTCTTACAATGAGCGGGACGAAAATCGCTACCATTCCGATAAATGCAAGCAGGATAACCAGAAGTCCCAGGAAAGTACTTATTGTATGAGGGATATGCCACTTTTTAAAATGCACACTGTCGAAAAACCGCACCAGCGGATGGCCGATAAATGAAATCACGGCAGCAATCAGTATCCAGACGATCATAAACGAAAACCTCCAGACCAGGAAGCCTGCAACAAAAATGAGCGCTAAATACCCGACATATTTAAGTACCTGTTTCATACAATAGATAGAATGTGTAAGATCACAAATTTATTAAAAAACAGGCAGGAATTAACTGAACGAAAGCATTATCCTTCTGCAATATTTTCTTCTTATGCTTACCAGGAAAAAGTTTGCAGGATTCAGTCAGCAGTCGGCAAAACAAAGAGCAAATAAATTGCAAAATGCTAATTGCCAACTACCAATTTGAGTCATCGAAAACAACAGGAAAAAAATTTTCACCTGACAAAACAATGAGTGAATAAATTACCAAAGCTTATTGCCAATTGCCAATTTATTAGATTAAAAAAAACGAATCAGAGTACCAGGAATAACTGCTACTCAACCCAATCAGCAATAAAAAGGTTGGTATCGTGTGTACCGTGGTTATTCCGGTTCGAAGACCAGACAAGTTTTTTGCCATCGGGCGAAAACATCGGAAAGGCATTGAAATAGCTTTCGGAAGTTATTTGTTCGAGCCCGGTACCATCGAGGTTAACCATAAACAGGTGAAAATCGTATCCTTTGGTCGACTGGTGATTGCTCGAAAATATAATTTTATCTCCTTTCGGGGTGAAAAACGGGGCCCAGTTTGCTTTCCCCAAATGGGTTACCTGCCTGAAACCGCTTCCATCCACATTGCAGACACAAATTTCCATATTGGTAGGCATTACGAGGTTTTGCGCAAGCAACTCCTTGTATTCCTTAATATCGTCAGGAGTTGTGGGGCGCGAAGCACGAAAAACCAGCATTTTGCTGTCGGGCGAGAAAAAAGCACCCCCGTCGTACCCGAGTTGGTTGGTTACCTGTTTCACATTGCTTCCGTCAATATTGCATACGTATAAATCGAGGTCGCCGTTGCGGGTTGAAGTAAACACGATTTTCTTCCCGTCGGGCGAAACCGTGGCCTCAGCATCATAACCCGGCGAATTGGTAAGTTGCTTCAGGATATTACCTTTCAGGTCGGCAACGAAAATATCGAAATCGGAGTAAATAGGCCATAGGTATTTATGGTCGGTACGCGGGGCCGGGTTAGGCGGGCATTCCTTGCCTCCGAGATGCGTAGAAGCATAGAGTACCTGCTTATTGCCGGGCATAAAATACGAACAGGTAGTCCGTCCCATTCCTGTGCTGATCATAGGCGGGCGATAGGTTGTATCTTTTGCTGCTTTCTTGATATCCATGTTAAAAATCTGGTCGCAATTCAGTCCCCATGCCTTGTTGTTACACTGAAACGTAAGATTTTTACTGTCGAAACTGAAGTACGCTTCGGCATTATCACCACCGAAAGTAAGTTGCCTGATATTTTTAAGGTGTTTTTCCTGGGCTGTTAAAGCCACAGAAAT
>CAISRK010000162.1 GCA_903887815.1 uncultured Bacteroidales bacterium
AAAAAGATCGAGAATGTAGTTTTTCAACACAAAGATTCGAAAATGATAAGCGGCTCCGATAAGGACATTGAAAAACTGATGCAGGAACTGATCAGCAGTCATATTATCGGATAAAAGAATTGATTATAAAACACTGATTAAAACAAAATACCTGTGAACAATATTTTTGTTTATTGCGAAGTTACCGAAGAAGGTTCAATTGCGGATGTAAGTCTCGAACTCTTATCGAAAGGTAAAAAACTGGCCGGCGACCTGAAGGTGAAACTCGAAGCGGTTGTCATAGGCTACAAGGTTCCCAAACTCGAAGCCCTTCTTTATCCCTATGGTGTTGATGTGATTCATTATGCCGATGACGAAAGATTGTTTCCTTATACCACTTTACCACACACTTCAATTATACTTGACCTGTTCGGGAAAGAAAAACCGGAAATTGCACTATTCGGCGCTACCAGTATAGGCCGTGACCTGGCACCCCGCATTGCGTCATCACTTCGGTGCGGGTTAACTGCCGACTGTACAAGCCTCGAAATCGGCGACCATTTTGAAAACAAAACCCAGACAGAATATAAGAATCTCCTTTACCAGATCAGGCCGGCTTTCGGTGGAAACATTATCGCTACCATTATTAATCCCGAAACCAGGCCACAAATGGCAACGGTAAGGGAAGGCGTGATGAAAAAAGAAATATTCTCTACTAAATTTAAAGGGAAGCTTCATAAGATCGATGCAAAAAGCATTCTGAAAGACGATGATTTTGCTGTAACGATCATCGAGCGGCACATGGAGAAAAGCAAGATCGACATCAAAAACGCGCAGGTGATCATCTCGGGCGGATATGGCGTAGGATCAAAAGAAAACTTTAACCTTCTGTTCGAACTGGCAGATATTTTAGGAGCACAGGTTGGCGCTTCAAGAGCCGCCGTTGACGCAGGTTTTGTTGAACATGAGCGCCAGGTTGGCCAGACCGGTGTCACGGTTCGCCCGAAACTCTATATTGCTTGCGGCATTTCGGGAGCTGTTCAGCACAGGGCCGGGATGGATCAGTCGGCACAGATCATTTCAATTAATACCGATATAAGCGCACCTATCAATAACATCGCCGATTACACTATTATCGGGAATGTAGCCGATGTGGTTCCGAAAATGATAAAATACTACAAGAAAAACTCGAAGTAAATTCACTGACGATAATGGAAAATTTCTATAACGACAATCCCCATCTTAAGTTTCATCTTACCCATCCTTTGATGGCTAAAATTGTGAAACTGAAAGAGTCGGGCTACAGCCAGAAAGATAAGTACGATTACGCTCCCCTTGATTTCGAAGATGCCATCGATAATTATGATAAAATGATGGAAATCATTGGCGAAATCAGCGGCGAAATTATCGCCCCAAATGCCGAATCGGTTGATAAAGAAGGTCCGAAGTTGATCGACAACGAGGTAAAGTATGCAAGCGGCACACAGCAAAACTATGATGCACTTGTAAAAGCAGGCCTTGTAGGTTTTACGCTTCCGCGTGAATACGACGGGCTGAATATGCCGGTTCTGCCTTATGTGATGTCGGGCGAAATCGTTTCGCGCGCCGATGCTGGTTTCGCAAATATCTGGGGTTTACAGGATTGTGCCGAAACCATCAATGAATTTGCTTCGGAGGAGATAAAAGCTGAATTTCTTCCCCGTTTTAATAAAGGAGCCACGGCAGCCATGGACCTTACCGAACCGGATGCAGGTTCCGATTTACAGGCTGTGCAGCTTAAGGCAACATATGATATTCATAAACACAGGTGGCTGCTCGACGGAGTAAAACGTTTTATTACCAATGGCGACGCCGATATCTCGCTGGTACTGGCTCGTTCCGAAGAAGGAACTTCCGATGCCCGCGGTCTGTCATTGTTCGTGTACGACCGTAAAGACAAGGCTGTCACGGTGCGCCGTATTGAGAACAAACTTGGTATAAAAGGATCACCAACATGCGAACTTGTTTTTCGTAATGCTCCGGCAAAACTGATTGGCGATACCAAACTGGGTCTTATTAAATATGTAATGTCGCTGATGAACTCAGCCCGACTGGGTGTGGGTTCTCAATCAGTTGGTATTGCCGAAGCCGCTTATCGCGAAGCATTTAAGTATGCCAACGAACGCGAACAGTTCGGCAAATCAATTATCAAATACCCGGCGATATACGAAATGCTTACCAATATGAAAGTAAAGATTGATGCGATGCGAACTCTCCTTTACGAAACAGCCCGGTATGTTGATATTTACAAAGCCTACAGCCATACTTCGCATGAGCGCAAACTCGAACCTGAAGAACGCCTGGAAGCTAAAGTATACCAGAAACTTGCCGATATGTATACCCCGCTGGTTAAACTCTATTCAAGCGAAGGTTGTAACCAGATTGCTTACGACGCAATACAGATTTTCGGTGGCACAGGTTACATGAAGGATTTCCCTATCGAGAGGATTTACCGTGATGCACGTATTACAACCATCTACGAAGGCACATCGCAACTTCAGGTAGTTGCTGCCATCCGTAATGTAGGCAACGGTGCATACATTACAACAATGCGCGAGAGAGCACAACTGCCTGTGAAAACCGAACTGGAATACCTCAGGAATGCACTCGAAAAAATGACGGAGCAATTTGCCAAAACAGTTGAAAAAGTAACCGAATTCAGCGACAATGAATATTTCGATTTTCATTCACGCCGGTTGGTCGAAATGGCTGCGAATGTCTTAATAGGCTATCTTTTATTGTATGATGCAAACAGGAGCGAAGTTTACACCCAGAGTGCCGATATATTTATCCGTAAAGGCCGAGCCGAAAACATCGCTGCAGTAAGTTTCATCAACAATTGCCACCCAAAAGAAGTAAACGATTATAAACTTTAATTTTTTAAGGACTGGTTTTCCCCGAAAGATTAATTTCAGATAATGATTACAGGCAGCCAAGGTTGTTCAGGAAGAACGCTACCAAAAGGGGTGTTCTTTTTCGTTTATATAGATTTATTTAGGTTTTTCGATGTGTATTATTCTTACTGATTTTCTAATTTCAACAATAGCCATGAAAATATTTTTTGTAATTTTCCCGCGTTTAAAGTTACCTGAGCTGTCAATACCGGTTTCATGAACTTTAATTACTGATAAGTATCATTAACCTGAAATCTCTATAAATCAATCCGATATAATTTACACCGAATTAAAAAATGGAAAACAGAAAAGTATTAAAGAGTGGCGAATTTCTGATCGATACGGTTCAAGCCAGCGATGTATTTATTCCTGAAGAATTCAATGAGGAACAACTGATGATTGCTCAGACCTGCCAGGATTTCCTCGAAACAGAAGTATACCCGAATCTTGACAAGATTGATAGCCCCGATATCAGCCTGATGAGAACTACTCTCGAAAAATCGGGAGAGCTAGGTTTAATGGGAATTGCATTACCTGAAGATGTGGGTGGATTCGGACAATCGTTTGTTACACAAATGCTTGCAGCCGAAAAAATCGGTGCAGGATATTCGTTCTCGGTTGCCTTTATGGCGCATTGCGGCATTGGCACACTGCCGATCGCATACTACGGAAATGAAGCTCAGCGTCAGAAATATGTTACTAGGCTTGCAACAGGCGAACTGATTGGTTCATATTGCCTTACGGAACCTGGCGCAGGAAGTGATGCCAATTCAGGGAAAACCAATGCACGTCTCTCTGACGATGGAACGCATTATATTCTCAATGGCCAGAAAATGTGGATTACCAATGCAAACTTTGCTGATCTACAGACTGTTTTTGCGAAAATCGGCAACGACCGTATCCTCAGTGCATTTATTGTCGAAAAAGATATGCCGGGCGTTGTAATTGCTCCCGACGAAAAGAAAATGGGTATCAAAGGATCATCCACCGCCCAGATTTTTTATAACGATGTTAAAGTCCCGGTTGAAAACCTCATTGGCTCACAGGGCGAAGGATTCAGGATTGCACTCAGCATTCTGCATATGGGCCGTATAAAACTGGGCGCTAATGTGTTAGGTGCTGCCAAGAAAGCAATAAACGACTCTGTTCAATATGCTAACGAGCGCAAGCAATTCTGTGTGCTTATTTCAACATTCGGAGCCATAAAGTTCAAACTTGCACAACAGGCTATCCGCACATTCGCGCATGAATCAGCCACGTATCGTGTGAGCAAGGATATTGATGATCTCATTGTTATAAACAAAGCCTCCGGTATGGAACACGGCAGGGCAACTATAGAGGGGATCAGTCATTATGCTGTTGAAGCTGCCATTCTCAAAGTGTATGGTTCCGAAGCGCTTGATTATGTAATCGACGAAGCCGTTCAGATTCACGGTGGTATGGGCTATTCGGCCGAGATGGATGTGGAACGCGGCTATCGCGATTCGCGGATCAACCGCATTTTTGAAGGTACTAATGAGATAAACAGGCTCCTGATTGCTGATACGGCAATAAAACGTGCTCAGAAAGGTGATTTCGACCTGTTCGGGCCTGCGGCTGCACTCTACAACAACCTTGATACCATTACCGACGGAAAAGCAGCCGGGGAGAATTATTATGAAGAGAAACGCCGTTACCTGGCAAACTTCAAAAAAGTGATCCTAATAGCATTACACGGTGTTACAACTCATTTCGACAAGAAACTGGCCAAAGAACAGGAAGTGATGAACAACATCAGCGAAATGATCATGGAAACCTATTTAGCCGAATCGCTGGCTTTGCGCATCGAAAAGCTTGAAACGCTCAAAGCCGATAACGGTATTTACCGCGATATGCTTGACGTATATGTTTACGATACCGCCGACCTGGTGCGCAAATCGGCACGCGATGCATTCAATTCGTTTGCTGATACCGAACTTCTCGAAAAACTCGACAATGCCGTTGAAAGGCTTACCAAAGTGGCTGGTGTAAATGTAAAAGAATCGCGCAGGCGTATAGCTGATAAACTGATCGAAGACAACGCATACAAGTTCTAGTGAGTTAAAATCTGAATAATAAAAGCGTTCCCCAAAAGGAGCGCTTTTTTATATCCAAATCTTTCTATATATTGTTATAATTTTTCTGTACTTTTGGTCCCCCTTTAAACACCAGGAATCATATACTCAAGCTACTGATTCGTTGTTACTTAGCAGAAATTTAGCCTACAACCATGACCGGACAATACTTTTATTTAATGATTCCTTACATTGTAGCCCTTTTCCTGGCTATAAATATGGGAGGAAGCGGTACAGGACCGTCGTTTTCGGCTGCGTATGGTGCCAATGTCATTAAAAAGAGCGTGATTCCGGGGATATTCGGACTTATGGTTTTTTTAGGGGCTATGTTTGCCGGCAGGCAGACTACCGAAACCATTGGTAAAGGACTAATTAATCCTGACCTGATGAGTTTCCAGGTTGTATCGATTATTCTTTTTGCAGTTGCCATTTCCCTGCTGGTTGCAAACCTTTCAGGCATCCCTCAATCGACTAGCCAGTCGACTGTTCTCGCGGTGATGGCCGCTGGTATATATTTCGGAGGCTATAATTCCCATAAAATATTTTACGAGGTAATTCCGGCATGGTTTTTCCTCCCTATAATTGCATTTTTTCTCAGTTTACTGATTGGGAAATACATATACCGGCCTATGCGCAAACGAGGGCTTACCATGTCGCGTGCCATGAATATGAACCAGAAGAAGCTTATTAATGCTTTAATCCTGCTGATGTCGATGTATGTGGCTTTCTCGATTGG
>CAISRK010000163.1 GCA_903887815.1 uncultured Bacteroidales bacterium
AAACCTGAGTAAGCTTTCCCGGGTTTGTGTATAAAAACCTTTACCAAAGAATCAGACTTTCAGCCATGCGCGGAACCCTCTTACCGCGTAGTAGGAATCAGCGCCGTTGTGATAAACGAACACATGATTGTAGCGGCGATCACAAAATATAGCGCCGCTCAGTTTCCTGATTTCAGAAGGTGTTAGCACCCAGCTCGATGTTTTTGTGTCGAAAATTCCGAGTTCCTGCAATTTGCGGTACTGTTGTTCGGTCAGGAGTTCAACGCCCATAGAAGCGGCCATATCCATTGCAGTTGTTTCCGGCTTATGTTCTTTCCTCGATTCGAGCCCTGCACGGTCGTAGCATATGCTCCTGCGGCCTTTGGGACTTTCGGCTGAGCAGTCATAAAAAATGTATTCACCCGTAGCGGGATCAAAACCAACAACATCGGGTTCACCGCCTGTACTTTCCATTTCGCTGAGCGACCATAGTTTTTCCGCATTGGCGGGCAGTTCCAGTTTAGCCTGCAGCCCAGCCCATTCAAGGCCGGAATGGCGGTTCAGGTTTTGAGCAAAACGGGCCTCTAATGTGCTTATCAGTTCTTCCCGCTCTGCGGCGGGCAACTCCTTTTTATTTCCCATTTTCGGATTGTGTTTTTTCGGGTTAATTCCATTTGCAATTTACCTGCGGTTCAATTCCGGTGCCAGGCGGACTCTAAGTCCGCCTGATGCTTATTACATGCCTGTATCCGCGTTTCCGGCAGGCTCCCATAATTCGATTTTATTTCCTTCGGTATCCATGATATGGACATATTTCCCATAATCGAAGCTCTCAATTTCATCAAGAACAGTCACGCCGTTTGCTTTCAGGTTCACTACAAGTTTTTCGATATTCTGAACCCTGTAGTTGAATATGAATTCTTTTTCTGAAGGGCAAAATAGTCACTTCCAGCAAGGAAAGGGCTCCATTGTAATGAATTTATTTCTTCGGGTCGGTTGATATTCCTGGATTCGAAGGTCGATCCCCACTCATTTACTTCAAGTCCAAGGTTATTGGCATACCAGGCTCTTGTTTCATCGGGTTTATCCGAAAAAAAGAATATCCCGTCGATTCCTGTCACCTTCGGTATGGCAGCGTTTGATAAAACTGGCTCTTCAGCTTTGTTTTTTATGTCTTCCATATCGTTTGTGTATTTTAATGCCTGCTGTCATGCCAATTCTTTTTTTTAGCACCCGGCACCCTGCACTCCCCAAAAGTAAATTCCTTCGTTTTCATCTACACACACCAACATTGTATACCAGGCTTATAGTATTCGTATTAACAACTTAGTTGCGTAGTAGTTCAAAAGCTGCCTGCGACCGACCGTTTTTTTAACCGTCGGTACTAATCCTTCACACACCTTACCGAAAGACCGTCCTTTTTATCGCGCAGCACTTTTTCGATATAGCCGTTGGAGTAGTTCATATACCTTTACCAGGTATTCGGTACTGATGTTGAAAATTCACTCGAAGTCCACCAGTAGCCATAATCGCCTAAACCAAACGAAGAAGTTTCGTGGTTATACAAACTGCCGCCTGGAAGCGCCGAAAAACCGCTTGTATTTCTTCCTCCATTCGGACTTTTCCAGTGCGTAGTTCCCGATTCTTTTAATTTATTACCCTCGTCGAAGGTTTCCCTGCTTACAGTATTGTCAGGCAGTGGCATGCCCAGAAACATCTCTAGTATTGTCCAGTCATCGTCAGTGGCTACACGCCAGCCGGTGGGGCTTAGTTTTCCTGTATGTACTGCATACCAGTTGTAAAGCGCGCCATACCTTGATTTGTTGAACACGGAGTCGTTTTTATACCAGCAAAAGGCACCTGCAGTAAGTTGATCCCATCCCTGGTTATTTTTTATATTTGGTATTGCTTCCCCGGTATTGTAGCGGGTGGTTTTCAGGTTTTCAGCCATCCAGGTTTGTGTCCCGATTGCAATGGTTTTATAGGTGTTGCCGTCGATATCGCTTATAGTTCCATAGGTTAAGTCCGGGTTGAAAACAATCCCGTTTTCAACAGCATTATCAGCGGGCTTGTCCTTATTGCAGCTGCCGGTTATCAGGAACAATGTCCCCGTTAAAATAAAAAAGTAAATCCAGCTGTTTTTATATTTTCTCATTTTAAATGCTATAAAAGTGCAATACAGGTTTTCTTGCTATTCGTTGCTGGTAACATTCCATTGTAAGCCAATGTTTCGTTACAACCGTATACCTTGATAAGAATGTAAAGTACGGGAATAAGTGGTTGTGGATTGAAAGTCGGTCGGATTCTAAGCGCGGACTACAAATACAGTTAAATCTTTGGGCCACTCTGTTTACTGCCCCTGCCATTTGTGCCCTGCATGAGCAGTGCACACCCGTCGTAAGCTTTAGAAAAAGATGGAAATTACAAATTTTTCTTTAAAAGCCAACAACGGGTGTAATTTTTCCAGAGGGTGCCCTGCCGGTAGCAGGCAAGAATTCCCTTATACGCCGGGGTAACAACCGGAAGCATTAGCAAGTGGCAAGTTGGTTATTGGTGACGATAGCAGTGAAGGAAGCCCGACTGCAAAATCCGGTACTGACGAACAGGAACGGTATTTGAGGCATAGCTGTTTGGGTAAGCAAGCACATCTTTGCAACGCCCTATGATTACAAGAAAAGCAGTTATGTAGATACCGCAGGAATCGGAGGAAGGAAGAAGCTCTTACCAGGGGAGATATTGGAATAGATTTGTTTTCTATGGGCCAAGAAGTCAGCAGAAGCCATAGTAGGTGAGCATAGTATGAAATGAATGATAGTAACGCGGTGGTCGAGCGAACTGAACCAACCGGGCAACTTAGCGCAGCGATCTCATGAGGCGCAGCCGAATAATCCGACACCAGTGATGCACAGTGAAGGGCTGAACGTTAGGTTGTCTCGAATTCGCCAAGGAGGTTTAAATTTCGAATTTGCCAGCCTTGCCTTAAACACAGACAAAGGTATCATTGGTGTAAAGAGCGATGATGTTGATACCTGACGAACCGCTGTATACCTGAACCGGAAGTACAGTGGTGTGAGACCTGCCTGCCGGATGCAGTCAGGCAGGGACGCACCCCGTCAGTTTTTGCTGGCGGGGCCGTCTACTCGATTAGTGGCAGGCGTTATTTACTCTGAAAGGAAACGAACGGAATTAAGCTATACTCTTACTCCGTCTGGATGTCTTATTGGTTCGAATTTGTTTCTTAACCCTAAGCAATTTCTGAGCTTTTATAAATTCGCTGATAGCTTTTTCTTCTTCCTTTGTCATAGGATTTTCGCCACCAATAAAATCCACATCTAGTTCTTTTGATTTATTTTTCATTTGGAAAAATATTTATTGATGAGTTTTAATGCTGCATTAGTATCAATTATCATAACTCGTCCGCCGATATGCACAGCCCCTAAAGTTTCAATATAGTGCTGAACTAATTGCGTTTTAGAGAAAAAGGAAACATTACCTTCATGTCCACGTTGAAAAGCAAGCT
>CAISRK010000164.1 GCA_903887815.1 uncultured Bacteroidales bacterium
ACTGCAGCCTTTTTTATAGGGATCGTGATGGGAGGTTCACAATCGCTGGCACGAAGCACATATTCGAAAATGCTCCCACAGGATACCACCGATCATACTTCATTCTTCAGTTTCTACGATGTGATGGAAAAAATGGCTACCGTAGCTGGAACCTTCTCTTTTGGAGTAATCGAAGCGCTTACAGGGAGCATGCGTTATTCCGTACTGGCAATAACGGTATTCTTTATTATAAGTCTGTTTTTTATGTTGTTACTTTTCCTGAAAAACCGGATCGAAGAACGGCTTCATGTTGTTTAAGATTAAGCAACAATTAGAAACGAATGAGTTAAAAAACTTATCTGCCCGATACCTTGATTACTTTTTCAATAAACCGCCGGGTCGGAGTTTGCACACTTAGAATATAAATCCCGGGAGTAAGGTTGCACCTGCTTTCTTCCAGTAGATTGAAACTCAGGCTTTGTTCGCCCTGCATAAATAATCCATCTCTCAAAATGATTCCGGGAATGCCTGTAACCGGGTTCAGGCTGACAGTAACTCTCCCGGTCTTTTCGTTATAAAATCTAATGTTTATAATATCCTTAAATGGATTTGGTATGGCCGACACTAAGGTTACAGAACCCGCTTCAGCTATGCCCACATTATAATCCAATGAAAAATCGTGTGTAACCTCTATAGCAGGAGGCAAAGGCAGGGTGACGCAGTTTGAATTATACAATTCCTTCCCGGCACAAACTAACTGCAGTCCCCTCTGCACATCAATTGCATAATAACCTCCTGAATTTGAGTGCACGGTGGAGTCACCAATTTTAACCGTAGCACCCGCCAAGGGTAAACCCGAGAAATAATCAGACACTTTTCCCGACAGGTGTGCAAGTGTATCCGGTACCGGGGCATGCAGGTTTTTAATGGCATCAAAGTCGAATCCACCATTATTCACATTAGGCGGGTTGTTACCGTTATCTTTTATTACAAAAAAGCGTGCTTCGGGCAAGGTAGTCGAGGCAAGGTCGAAATTGCTTGTACCGTGTCCTGTTCCCATCAGTTTCCATTGCGAATCCATATCGGTGAGCGCATATACATTATAGGATTCGGGACTTTCATCGCCCTCAAATATGGTTATATCAGCTCCGGGCTCGTTTACAACCGGATTCAGCATATCGACGATCACATAGCCATCTCTTCCAAGAGAATAGTTCACATGATCGGGAGCACCCAGGCATGCTGCCGAATACCCTTCATCACCCGGATTCTGGGCATCAAAAAATGGTATATGGGTCACCGGTGTCCTGTAACCGTATTGCGACTGTTCGGGATGAAGCTGTACATTTACAACAGTGCTTTGCTTATTAAATACAGTAACATTATTAACAAGTTTCGAAATATAACCGTTGGCTGTAAAACGCAGGTTATAAACACCTGGTATCATATATTTGTGAAAATCGCCGGCCTCACCATCGGTATACGTCGGGTAATTATTTTCGACCCACACCGAAGCGTTAATTGGTATACCTGTTACCGCATCGGTAACCGTTCCCTCAATCCCATACCCGGCTTGCTCAATAAGAGCAAGCATTGCCGGTTTATTGATAGTATAATAATACTGTACATATGCCGCTGCTGGCTGTTTATTGAGTGAGATCTCAATCGACCATGCCACTGACCCCAGGCTCGCATAGTTAAAATCCTTTGTACTACCCTGGATGAGGTACATCATTATTGATCCCTGCCCGTAAGGCAAACCCTGGTAACCGGAGCTGTCGGCATATATCTTTGCAAGGTTATTAATATGGGGATTGTCAGGAACCGGGCTGTACCTGTAACTCCACGGATAGGCAATAATTTCAGCTCCGCTGTGATAATTGGTATAACAGGCAAACTGGTTCGAATACTGGCAATCGCGCAAAGCCCTCGACTCCGGTTGGGAAAACGGAAACTGGCTATCGCCTTCGGCACCCCAGGCATATCCGAAATCACGGTTAATATCAATTCCATTTCCATTTTGACGGGTCATATACTCACGTCCAAACGGGTTTACGCAATAATAAAGCCATATTTCGCGACCATTAACCAGGCTGGTAATATAGTTATCAGTACCATAAGCAAGGCAAAGATCACGCGCAAACTGAATAATATTCTGCGAACCGCCTACTTCATCGCCATGGATTCCACCGTCGAAAAGTATTTCGGCTTCGTTTTCATCAACATCAACGTTATCACTGATTTTCAGCGCAGCCAGCTCTTTCATTTGAGGAGTGAACCCGAAGACGACTTTTTTGCATATACCGGGAAAATTAGTAGCAAGGCTATCAGCTATCGCTTTTATCTGTTCAAATGTGTAGTATCCTGCAGGGACCTGGGCAGGCCCGTAACCGGCTGAACGTGCATTGAGGTCAGGAACATTTATTGTAAAAGGAATCCCGGTTTGTTTAAGTTTCAGTAGCTCAGGAGGTGTAAGATACAACCATGCATGATCAGTATAAATATCCCCTTTTAGTCCCAACGACCCGACAATCTGCACCTGTTCCGGATCGTTGAAAACAACTTTCACCTCCATTTCACCGGGGCGCCAGGGCATGTGCTGGGCCGAAGCTGAAACGAAGCTGAACAAAAAGATATATATATATAGATATTTCCGCATGAAATATTTTTTCACAAAGACAGTTCAGTAAATTCAGGTAATCAGGAACTTGTATTTAAAGTTCCGGTAAATTGAGTAACACAAATATCGTTATAATTTTTAAAACCGTATGGTTTTATTGTCAACAACGATATTCCTGCCGGGAGTGATCCTCATTGGTCGCCATGTATCCCAGTATTAATTAGTGTGCTTCCAGCCAGTTTTCCCCGTTACTCATCTCCACTTCCACAGGTATATCAAGAGGCAAAGCTGAACGCATCAGGTCGCCGACAATCTGTTTCACCTGCTCCAGTTCGGGTTTATACACATCAAATACAAGTTCGTCGTGCACCTGCATGGTCATCCGGCTTTGAAGCGAAAGCCGCTGAAATTCCTTATAAATATTAATCATTGCAATCTTGATCATATCAGCTGCAGAACCCTGAATAGGCGCATTTATAGCGTTTCGTTCGGCAAAACCGCGCATCACGCCATTGGCCGAATTAATATCGCGAATAATACGGCGGCGGCCCATAAGTGTTTCAACATATCCCTTTTCGCGGGCCGATGCCATGGTGCTGTCCATAAATTTCTTAATACCCGGAAAGGTTGTGAAATACTGATCGATAATTTCTGCAGCTTCCTTGCGGGGAATACCTAAATTTTCGCTCAGTCCGAACGCGGATATCCCGTAAACGATACCGAAATTCACCGACTTGGCATTGCGGCGCATATCACGGTCCACCTGGTCGAGGGGGATATTGTAAATATTAGCTGCTGTGGCGGTATGTATATCCAACCCCTGGCGGAACGCTTCTTTCATCGCTTCATCATTACTCATCGAAGCAATAATACGGAGCTCGATCTGCGAATAGTCGGCCGAAAGCAAGGTGTATTCCCCGTTCCTGGGAACAAATGCTTTACGGATTTCGCGGCCGCGCTCGGTGCGGATCGGGATGTTCTGCAGGTTGGGATTGGTTGAACTAAGCCGGCCTGTAGCTGCGACCGCCTGGTTATAACTGGTATGAATACGCCCCGTAACCGGATTTACTAGTAACGGCAGAGTATCCACATAGGTAGATTTTAGTTTGGACAAACCGCGGAAATCGAGTACAAGTTGCACCATAGGATGCTTGTGAACCAGTTTCTGAAGCACATCTTCACCGGTCTGGTACTGCTTGGTGGCAGTCTTTTTGGGTTTATCATCAATCTTGAGCCTGTCGAAAAGGATTTCGCCCAGCTGTTTTGGTGAAGCGATATTAAAATCAACCCCGGCAAGTTGCCATATTTCTTCCTGCACTTTTATTATTTCCTGGTGAAGTTGTTTCGAGAAATCGTTCAATGCCTGTGAATCAAGCTTGACACCGGCAGCCTCCATTCCTGCAAGCACAGGCACAAGCGGCATTTCGATCTCATTGAAAATTTTCAAAGTAGCGGTTTCAGCCAGTTTGGGTTCGAGAACCTGACGCAATTGTAATGTGATATCGGCATCCTCGGCAGCATATTCCTTAATCTCTTCGAGCGGAACCGTACGCATCGATGTTTGCGCCTTCCCCTTTTTCCCAATCAGGTTTTCGATACTTACAGGCAAATATTCGAGATAGGTTTGGGCAAGTAAATCCATATTATGCCGCATATCAGGCTCAATAAGGTAATGAGCCAGCATGGTGTCGAAAGTAGGGCCGGCTATTTCGATCCCGTAGTTACCCAGCACGGCAATATCGAACTTCATGTTCTGCGCGGTTTTACCTATGGCAGGATCGCTGAATACCGGTTTAAACCTGGCTACCAGGGCATTGGCATCATCACGGTTTTCGGGAACAGGTACATACCAGGCTTTGCCTGCCTGTGTGGCAAACGACATTCCAACCAGTTCGGCTACTACGGTATCAAGCCCGGTTGTTTCGGTATCGAAGCAGAATGATTTTGAATTAGCAAGCTCGGCCAGTAGTTCAGCCAGGCTGTTTTCGTCAGTGGCAGCGCGGTATTCGTGCGGGGTATCCTTTATGGTTTTATAACTGCCTGCAACGGTTTCAACCGGAACATCAGCCAAGCTGAAAAGATCGCCCTGCCCGTTCGAAACGGCCGGTTTTGAAACAGAAGGTTTTGTCGCCGCGGCAGTCTGAATTCCTCCGGGATTAAGCGAAAGGTCAGTGAAAACGCGTTGGGCGAATGTGCGGAACTCAAGTTCATCAAGCAGCGTTTTCAGCCTTTCAGCATCAGGCGGATCGAGATGAAGATGGGTTTCGTTAAATTCGATGGGGACATCCAGTATTATAGTTGCAAGCTGTTTTGAAATAATGGCGGATTCACGGCCATTCTCAACCTTATTCCTGAGAACTTCGTTTTTGATGTATTTTGCATTTTCAAGAACACCTTCCACCGAGTCATATTCAGCCAGCAGTTTTCGGGCCGTCACCTCCCCTACTCCCGGAATTCCGGGAATGTTATCCGAAGCATCGCCCATTAATCCCAGAAAGTCGATTACCTGTAAAGGATGTTTTATGCCAAATTTTTCACATACTTCCGGAACCCCCATTATAACCGGTTTCTCGCCTGCTTTGGCAGGTTTATACATGAAAATATTTTCGCTTACAAGCTGGCCAAAATCCTTATCTGGTGTAACCATGTATACCTGGTAACCTGCCAGTTCTGCTTCCTTGGCGAGTGTACCGATCACATCGTCGGCTTCGTAACCGTCCACGTAAAGGGTTGGAATATTAAATGCCCTGATCAGTTCTTTTATATAGGGAATTGAAGCGGCAAGGTCCTCGGGCATTGCCTGGCGATTGGCTTTATAACCCACGAAGTCCTCATGACGGGCGGTCGGTGCCTGTGTATCGAATGCAACGCCTATATGCGAGGGTTTCTCGTTTTTAAGTAATTCGTACATCGTATTGGCAAAACCCATTATGGCTGAGGTATTGAGTCCTTTTGAGTTGTAACGCGGGGTGCGCTGCATTGCAAAAAAAGCACGGTATATCAATGCCATGCCATCTAACAGAAAAAGTTTTTCCACGGTGGTTTTTTTGGAAGCGTAAAGATAAGAATTAAGTTAATGTCGGAAGCCCGGAGACGGAAGTCGGAAGTTGAAAGACAGAAGATGGAAGACGGAAGTCGGGAGTCGGGAGTAGAAAGACAGAAGTCAGAGGATGGAAGACGGAAGTCGGAAGTCGGAAGTCATATGATAGGTGACCTGAAGGATCTGCCTTAAGTGTAAAGTATCTGCAATCAACTCCCAAAACTCTGAAGACTTTCCGCGCTCAATCTTCACTTCCGACTCCCGACTTCCGACTTCCAGCCCAAACTTTTACAGGGTAATCTTCCTGTTTGTATACCACGAATAATCGGGTGCAATAATCTCGTAATCGGTTTTAAACAGTTTCGACGAAATAATAAAATCGGCTGTCGAACGGTTGCAGGCTGTCGGGATATTATAAAGTACCGAGATGCGTTCCAGCGCCTTAACGTCCACCTCATGAGGATGCGGTTCCATGGGATCCCAGAAAAATATCAGAACATCTATTTTGCCTTCGGCTATCATGGCTCCCAATTGCTGGTCACCGCCAAACGGACCGGATTTCAGCCTGGTAATCTCAATATCATCGAGTTTATCCTCATCCATGCGCGAAGCAAGCGCTTCGGCCACCATTCGTCCGGTAGTGCCGGTGCATATAAGTTTATGATCTTTAATAATTTCCCAGTTCCACTGAACCCACTCTACGAGGTCTTTCTTACAGTTGTCGTGTGCCACAAGGGCTATGTTTTTTGGCTTTGCCATTGTAAAATAATTATGAGTTATATGTTATGAGCGAAGAGTTCTGGTAGTTCATTAGATCGATTTTGAGATTTTGTTTATTCCGGCTTACTCCCATGCATAAATAGTTTGCAAAGATAAAGCTATATAAGGATTCCCATTGTTAAAGAATTTGTATCTGATCGTCAAATGAAGTTTATTATGTCAGAATCCTAACCCTATAACTTTCTTATATCTGGCCGCATGCAAGATACGGTAATCCGGTAGCTTTCAGCTTTTCTGTTCCCTGATTACAAGCATATAGAAATCATTATCCAAAGGCAGGTAGCCATACTCGTATACCAAACGGTAAGCACTTCCCTTCTGGGTGGTGTAGAGATGGGTGAAATAATTGAAATTAAACCCTCTATTCAGAAGTTTATCCTTGTGGACATTAATTTTCCCTTCCTGGGGAATTAGTTCCGAAAGGATGCGCCTGTTCTTGCGCAGTATATTGTTCACATTGCGCATGTAGTTAGTTACTTCGCTGTTCAGGCGGTTGTTGAAATTGTTACGGCACATATCCGAACAGAATTTCTTATCCATTCTCCCCGTAATCGGTTCTCCGCAATCGAGGCAAAACTTTTCCATATATGAAAGGTTTGAAAGCTGGTTAATAAATGTGATTTTTTCGATATCGAGTCCACAAATACCCTTAAATCGATTTTTTTAGTTAAAATAAAGCAAACTAGATAATTACGAGAATGTAAATATAATGCATTTATGCGTACAAACGACAACACCTGCTTATAAATATTTTTATCCGAAGACAAATATTTATTAACCAGCTTTCAAACCTTTCATATATGGAAAA
>CAISRK010000165.1 GCA_903887815.1 uncultured Bacteroidales bacterium
CCATATTGAAAGTTCACCAAAGGACAAAAAAATGGTGGATAATCTGAATGTCTTTATGAGTCTGATACTCCCGGATATCAACGCGGGAGTCACACCAAATATTGAAAAATATGCAGCCGTAGCCGGCTTGGATGTCGAAGAGGCCCGGGATTTGGTTAAAAATCTTTTGAAAAAATTCGATAAGCTCGACCGGCGAAAGGGCTAGCTGTTAACTGATCTCCTAACCTATCGGCTTTGCCCGTTAATTGCTACCATAGAACATACTGTGAGAACTTAAGTATCACAAATTCGGCAACAATCAGGCTTTATTGCCAAAATTGTGATCAAATATTACATGAACAGTCGCTAGGCACCAGCAAACGAATTGGTGTATAAGGAATTGCTTGTTGCAATGAAGCAGCAGATACGGTCGGTTCAAGCCAAAGCGGCCCTGGCTGTGAATAGCTCTTTAATTCAGCTTTATTGGAACATGGGCAGGATGATTGCGGAAAACCAGGCTTTGTTTGAAGGCAGAAACAGTTATGTAGAGCAATTGGCCAAGGACCTGAGAAATGAATTTCCCGATATATCAGGCTTTTCCCGGGCCAACCTCTTCTATATTCGAAAGTTCTACCAATTTTATCAAGACGTTTCAGTCCAGCAACTTGTTGGACTGAATGAAAAGGTAGAAACAACTTCAGTGCAACAAGTTGCTGCACTCAACGAAAGTTCGGCAGAACTGGTATTCATTTTTAGCAGCGTCCTGGAAAAATATTCGGTTAATGAAACCCGGATGCTCAATTATGCGGCAAGACGAGGAAAAAAGCAAGATCTGGCCTTGTTTATTGAACGACTAACCATCCATTCGAACGGCTTAAAGGGACTATGATAGGGACCAAGTCAAACAACCCAAATGCATACCTTTTCTGGTGAGATTGGATAATCTTGGCTAGTTTTACCAGTAAAAAGGAATGATAATCAGGGCCACACAACAGTTATTGCGGTTATCCGGAATTCCACCGGTAAAAAATACCGATGAACCCGCCTTACCTTTTCCGGGTGATTGGTATGCCAGCCAGGTGACACGATTCGATGGAAGCTTTACTGCCATTCACTTTCTTCACAACCCGACGAGAATTTCAGTCCTGGTCCCCGGACCCTTCCTAGATCAATCCATTGCAGGTTTGAGAGAACGGGCTACTGCGCTGCTGATGAGAAATGGTTATGGCCGGCTTCTGTTTCCATACGGATTACTAAGCCCCCCAGAGTTTTATACAACCAACAGCCGGAGTATCCTGGCCAGTATGAATCAGATGCGATATGAAATTGATTACCACCTGTCAATGCCCGAAACCATTGAAGAACTCAATCTGGACCAGATTGAGGATATTCAGCTTAGATATCTTTTTACATCGGGCAAGAAACCTTTAGATTTTACTTCCGCTGACAGGATCCTTCGAGATATAATGTCGGAGCTACCATGAAAAAGGAAAGAACACTCAAGCTGAATAAAAACTTCGTTCCTTGTGATGTCTTTGAAAATGAGGAATATTATCCAAACGGAGTTTTCGTATTCAATGTCACCAGGATCATCGAACATATTCAATCCGGGCAACTGGTTGCGGAACACGAAGATATTTCGGTGCCGGATTGGTACAAAACGCAGGTCGCAAGTATTGTAATCAATGAAGAACACTTGAAGACGGTTACTCTTGAAGTGCCCGTAATCCAGGCAGAAATAAGTCCGGGAAGATTTAACATCATCGACGGCAACCATCGCCTGGAGAGAGCCTACCGGGATAATGTCCAGGCCATAAATTCTTTCAAGCTGAAAGCTGAGCAGCTAATCCCTTATTTCAGGGATGTAGAAGATTATCGGGCTTTTGTGGCCTATTGGAACGACAAACTATCTGATTTATAATAATTTAAAATGTTGCCTTTCTTTGTTTCAGCATAGTCAATCACATTTTCGAACCCGGAGGCAAAAACCCTGGTTCGAAGTGCCGACAGAAAC
>CAISRK010000166.1 GCA_903887815.1 uncultured Bacteroidales bacterium
TGAAGAAAAACAGACAGAAAAGGAACCTTACCAGCGTTTCGTGATGGATCAGACGGGAATGGATTTGCCGAACAATCCTTCACTTTATACTACAGTCTGGAGTAATCCAACCCAGTCGCAGGGAAATGCCGGTACCTGCTGGAGTTTCTCAACGACTTCGTTCTACGAATCAGAAGTACTTCGCCAGCACGGCAAAAAAGTTGAAATATCTGAAATCTATTCTGCCTATTGCGAATATATTGAGAAAGCCCGGCGGTTCATTGAAAAGCGCGGAAACTCTGTATTTTCGGAAGGATCGGAAGGCAATGCAGTAGCCCGGATCATGAAAACCTATGGTGCAGTTCCTGATGAAATCTATTCAGGATTAATCGACGGCCGAAAATACCACAGCCATGCCAAAATGGTGGAGGAAATGACGGCATTCCTGAATTCGTTGAAAACCTCGAATGCATGGAACATGGACTATGCTCTGGAAACCATCAAGTCAATCATGAACCATTACCTGGGTGTACCGCCAAGTGAATTTAAGCTTGAAGGCAAAACCTATACTCCGCAAACTTACCTGAAAGATTACCTTCAGATTAACCCGGATGACTTTATTGAAATCCTTTCATACAAGCAGGAACCATATTGGCAACAAGTAGAATACAAAGTAACCGACAACTGGTGGCACAACAAAGATTACTACAATGTTCCGCTTGATGATTTTATGGCTGCGCTGAAAAAGGCCGTTAAAGCCGGATATTCCCTGAGTATTGGCGGCGATGTTTCGGAGTCTGGATTTAGCCGCGAAACCAACTGTGCTGTGATACCTGATTTCGATATTCCTTCAGCCTATATTAATGAAGATGCCCGCCAGTTCCGTTTTTCAAACGAAACTACGACCGACGATCATGGTATGCAGGTAATTGGTTTTCTCGAAAACTACAAAGGTTTGGGCAAAGACTGGTACCTGATTAAAGATTCGAGTTCTGGTTCGCGGAATGTTGGTTCAGACAACCCGAATTTTGGATATTACTTCTTCCACGAAGATTACATTAAACTAAAAATGATGGGATTCACGGTTCATAAAGATGCCGTGAAAGATATCCTGAAGAAATTCAAATAAACCTCGAAAGCCTCGCAACAGCGGGGCTTTTTATTTCATAAGGACGATCCTCAATACCTTGAAATCAACCGACACTGGAAAAAACTCATAGGGCAAACGCATCTAAAATGCAAGTATTGCATATCTCACTTTCTTCGGCCTGAAAGGCCAGCTTATTCTAGTCCCAGACAACGTCTGGGGTAAAAGGAATAATTGGGAACCAGTCCGCACGGGGACAATAATCAAGGCAAAGATCTTCTTTTGGACGCCTGCCTGCTGCAGGCAGGGAATTGGGATACATACCTCTTCGTCCGCAATAATGATAACCTTTCAAAAAATGTTATAACGCGGACGATTATAACGCCCATTTTCCAACCCTGGTCGACACTCCGTTTGCCTTTCGACTGAGCTCACGCCGAAGCCCTGGGTTAGAATAAGCTGGCCCTTCAGGCCGATGGTTTGTCCATTTATCATCATTTCAGTTTTAAAAAGATAGGTATATAGAGTAGCGATACATACTGGGGGTGGGTAAAAAAAATTAGATGCGTTTGCCTTGGAAAAACTCATTCTTTCGCTTCTTCTTCCTCCTATTTTCCTAACACTTATTAGGGATTGTCAGTTTCATTAAGTCCACACATCTTTACGAACACAGAATATCATTCTATTTCGAGAATTCTGAGAATTCAATTTTCTAATACCCGATTAACTTTGAGGACAATCATTCA